>JBJKPT010000152.1:0-2767 GCA_046706045.1 Desulfobacterales bacterium | reverse complement strand
GGAAATGGGGACGGTCTCAAGCCGGGTCATGCCGCTTCGCGGATCGTAGCAGGGCAGCCGACACAGCCCGCCGTCGATCACCACCCGGATTCCTTCGATGGTCAGGCTGGTTTCGGCGATGGGGGTCGAAAGGACGATCTTGTGCGTGCCGGGGGCCGCCGGGGCCACGGCCCGGTCCTGAGCCTCGCGGGAGAGGTTCCCGTAAAGGGGGGAGACGATCCACGGCCCCGCCGGCGGCGGTCGCCGCGACAAGGCGTCGGCGACCCGTCGGATCCAGGCCGTCCCGGGCAAAAACACGAGCTGGCTGCCGCCGTCGACAGCGGCGGCGGCATGGATCGCAGAGAGCACGGCCGCTTCGACGGGCCGGTTTGGCAAGCAGGGGCGATACCGGGTTTGCACCGGGTGCTGCCGGCCCTCACAGCGAATCACCGGCGCCTCTCCCATGTGATCCGCGATCGGCGCCGCGTCGATGGTGGCGGACATGACCAGAAGGCGCAGGTCCGGGTTCAGCACCCCCTGGATATCCAGGCAAAGGGCCAGGCCGAGGTCCGAATCCAGGTGCCGTTCGTGAAACTCATCAAAAATCACGAGCCCAACGCCGGCAAGGCCCGGATCGGCCTGGAGCATCCGGGTCAGGACCCCCTCGGTCACCACCTCGATCCGGGTTGCCGGCCCCACACGGCTGTCCAGCCGGACCCGGTAACCGACGGTTTGCCCGACCCGCTCGCCGCAATTTTCCGCCATGCGCCGGGCCGCGGCCCGGGCCGCCAGCCGCCGGGGGGCCAGCATCAGCATCCGGCGACCCGAAAGCCATCCGGCATGACGCAGATAAAGGGGCACCATCGTGCTCTTGCCGGCCCCAGGCGGGGCGACCAGAACGGCCGCCCGCTTTTTTTCAAGAGCCGAGGAGAGTGCTTCCAGCACGGCTTCGACGGGCAAGGGTTCCGAATGACGGTTCGGTGATCGGGGTGTTGGCGACATAAGGAAATCGGCGCTGAACCTTTGCAGCGCGCGGTGGCGACGGATGCGGGTTTATCGAAAAGGCGCGTCCACCCGTTGACTCCGGGCAGGTGCGCGGGCGGATGGACCGCGCCCCCCGTGGACCGGCCAAAAGACCGGATGGGCGGTCTTTCGGTTTTGCCGAGGCCTTTATACCATGACCCGGCGGCAATACAAAACACGGGAGATCCGCACCCTGGGGGTTTCGATCCGGTTCCGCGGATTTGTGGATTGACACCGGTTTTTGAAGCGTATAGCCATGAAAGGGCAATGCGCAACCGGGACAGTTCCCGCGTTCGACACGATTTTTGAACCCTGAAGTCCCCCGAAACAGCCTTGAAAAGGAGTATCCATGGCCTCCTGCATCACCCGGGTGGGAGTATACGTCGACGTTGAAAACATTCGCCGAAACGGCGGCTACGGCATGCAATACGATGTGCTTCGAAAATTTGCCTGCCGCGACGGGGCCGAACCGTTGCGGCTGAACGCCTATGTCGGTTTCGACCGCCGGCGGGCGGCACGGGACAAACGCTACGAGCGCAATGCCTTCAACTACTTTTCCATCATCCGCGAATTCGGCTACAAAGTCATCGAAAAGGAAGTCAAGTGGTACAAAGAGGAAGACGGCAGCGAATACGCCAAAGCCAACGCCGATCTGGACATGGCCGTCGATGCCCTGATCCAGAGCGAACACCTCGATCGCGTGCTGCTCGCCACCGGCGACGGCGATTTCGTCCAAGTGGTCCGCGCCCTTCAAAACCGTGGCTGCCGGGTGGAGATCCTCGCCTTCGACAATGTCTCGGCAGCCCTTCGCCGGGAAGCGGACATGTTCGTCTCCGGCTACCTCATCCCCAATCTGCTTCCCGTGGGCGAAGACCCGAAACAGCGCAACTGGGGGGAAATCGGGTCCCGGGTCCGGGGGACCTGCTATTACTACAAGCACGCCGAAAAATACGGCTTCATGCGGTTTCTCACCGAGTTCGGCACCGTGTGGATCACGGATTACCGCGACGCGGATTCGCCTTACCAGACCGCCTATTTTAACGAAGCCAGCTTTCTTGATTACCTGGACATGACCGAACTGCCCAGCCGCAGCTACGTCTTTGAGTTCACCCTGACCGAATCCGAGCGGATCGAGGGCCAGTTCCAGGCAAAGGACATCGGCGTGGTGAGCGAACTCTGAGATGAAACCGGAGAGGAACCCAATGCATTGCCCGCCGCTCGATGGCCTTGCAAAAGTCAAAATTCCAAAAACCGGCATTCGTAAATTCAGGGCGTTGCCCGTTCGAAACGATGCAATATCGGAGTCTTGAAAATTTCCTCCGGTCGGGTCTCTGCGGCTTCGGCATTCGACGCCACGTCCAGGCTCACGTTTTGGTATTCAGGAAATATCCTTTCCAGAATGGCGGTCTTGCCAACCCGCCGGGGGCCCGCGATCGCCAGCACCGGGAAATTCCCGGCAGCCTGCCTGAGCAATGACTTCAACAAACGGGAGCGGGAATTCAAAAATGCGCGAACCCCTGCCGTTGAAAGCAAAAAAGCAGTATTGATTGACAGTCTGTAAAATCTCCAGACACCAGGCCGGGGGGGAGAATCCGTTCCCGACGTCTCATCTGAATAAATCTAATCTATATTTTCAGATAGTTATATTTGAGCCCCGCAGATCTTGCCGATGGCATCGTCATTGCTCATACCCATAGGCAACCCCCGAGGCACACAAACGCCGAGAACCCGGTTTCACGGGGCCAAATTTGTTGTTTCCTCGGTC
>JBJKPT010000151.1:0-7588 GCA_046706045.1 Desulfobacterales bacterium | reverse complement strand
TTTTAATCCCATCCAAATCGAAATCGCTATCGAAATCGATTATCGCGAATCCTCAATGTTGTCGTCCGTCGTCTCTTCCAGATAGTATTTTTCCATGCATTTGTCACAAATACCGTGGGAGAATTGCGCCTCGGAGTGTTCGGAAATGAATTTTTCGAGCTGATTCCAATAGCCTTCATCATCCCTGATCTCCTTGCAATGCATGCATATTGGAATAACGCCACTCAATTGCTTTACCTGAGATTGGGCTTCTTTCAATTCGCAAATGACTTCCTGGCGCTCTTCAATCTCATTTTTCAGTGCCTGATTGCTTTGCAAAAGCTGCAACCGATTCTTCTCCAACAGCAATCCACCAAAAGCAATCAAAAGGAGGCCAAGAACAGCGATTACGCCATGCCCGATAAATATGGTGGGGCTGACTCGATCCGAAAAATTCGGGAGCGACACGCTGATCCCTCCTCGGATATCGCCCAGCGTATACCCCTGTTTGGCATGGCATTCCAGGCAGCTCTTCGTCGTTAGTAAAGGCGCCATGTACCGGAACGTCGTGGTAGGGCCGTTGTCCACGAATGCGCCCTCTTCTTTTTTGCCCCTTTCAAAAGCCAAGAGCCATTTCTTTTCCCAGTCATAGGGTTTGTTTTTTGGATTGATGGGCTGAAGACTCGTGATGTGAAACTGGACTCCGTATTTATTTCTTTTTGCGATCTCCGCGATTTGGCGAGTCATGTATGCGGGATTGATTTTTGTCAGTTTGATATTCTTATCCGTTGAAAGGTCCCTCAGCGGATCATCGAGGTAAGGATTGGGGCGAACGTCTTTCGTAATCGGCACATAAACGCCATTATGCATGGCGTTCCATGCCCTTGTGGTGACGATTTGTTGAAAAAAAGCCCTGGCCGTTCCAAAGGCCAGCATTCGGTTGGCGTCCTTTACGTCAACGACGTTCCACCAACAGGAAGCACCAATCGCAAGCAACCAAACGACCATCACCGAAATGAATTCTTTTCTCACGACGCAATCCGATACGATATCATGACATTCGAATCGTTCTCCATTCAGGCGAAAACGGTTCGATGAGATAGGTTCGGTCGCGGTCAACCAACGCGGTATCGGAAATCTCAAGCGGGTGAAAATGGATGCCCCGGGCCGGACCGATCAATCGTTATCTATCGATAATATGACTATCGGTAAAAAAGGGATCCACTTTATCGCAAATCGTCTATCGCCCTCGGCGCACGGGAACATTTGCGGACATGGATAGACTCCGGGCGAACGGCATCCGTCATCAAGCCGATTCCCCCGCCCCCAATCGTCGCCCAAAGGCGGTGCGGCGCATCTCGGCGCGTCGGGGGCGGAAAGTGTTGTCCGCCATCTCTTTTCGCACCACCCGCTGGAAGAGCTTGAACATTTTGATCTCCTGGGCCTCGGTGCCGTAAAAGGTGTTCCAGGCGTATTCGAGGAGTTCCTGGAGCCGGTCGGCGGACATGTGCCGGGGCTGGTAGACGACCTTGTCGGCGGAATACTCGTCCCAGTCATCGGAGAGGATCCGGTTCTGCCGTTTCAGTTCGTCGTAGGCCTTGGTGTGGGGAAACGGGGTGAGGACGGTGAATTCGGCGAGATCCAGATCGATTTCCAGCAGAAAATCGATGAGCCGGCGGATGCCGTCTTCGGTGTGATGGTCCAGGCCGAGAAGGATGGTCCCCTCCACGGCGATGTCGTGGTCGTGGTAGCGCTGGATCCGTTCGCGGATGTAGTCCGATGTGTCGCAGACCGCCTGGTAGACATTCCAGGCCCCGGCCTGGGCCGCGAGGTCGAGCACCTCGGGTTTGTCCTCGATGGGATGGCTGCACCACTTCTTCTTCAGGGGGATCATCTCCCGGAAGAGATCCATCTCCCACTGGGTGTCCTGGGCCAGGGAGTTGTCCACGATAAAGAGCCGGTTGTTGTCGATTCCGGCCATCTCCTCGACCGCCGCCGCCACCGGCCGGGGCCGGAACTGCCGGCCGCCCAGGTAGGCCACGGCACAGGGGTAGCAGTGGTACCGGCACCCCCGGGAGGCGTGGACCAGGTCCACCATCTGGATGCCCTTGTAATTGTAAAGGTTCCGGTCGAGGATGTCCCGGCGGGCCGGGCCGATCCATTCCGTGGGCGGGGGCATCTGCATGAAATCGTAGACCGGTTTGAGCCGGCCCTTGCGGAAATCCGAAAACACCTCCGCCATGCGGCCCTCGGCCTCGCCGAGGAAAACGGCGTCGGCATGGGCCTGGGTCTCCTCGGCATGGAGCATCGTGGCGATGCACCCGAACATCACCTTCACCCCCCGGGCCCGGTAGGCATCGGCGATTTCCCAGCCGCGCTTGACCTGAACGGTCAGCATCATGGAGATCCCGACGAAATCGACCGAATCGTCAAAATCGATGGACGCGAGATTCTCGTCGATGAATTCGACCTCGACGTCGTCGGGGACCGTCGCGGCAAAAACCACCGGGCCATGGGGCGGGAGATGGAATTCGGTCTGGCGCCGGAGCTTGGCCCAGCGGGGATAGATGAGTCGAAATTTCATGGTGTGTCCTTATGGGTTGCTGCAGCAGCCAGCGGTTTGGCCTCCAACAGCTCCAGGGTCAACGCATAGCCGAGACGGCCCTCGGCGGTGAGCGAAATCCGGCGGGGAAAGCCGCCGGGCGTCGGTGCGGCCCCGGCTTCCGGGGGAAGCACCCGCACGGTGCGAAAAAGCCGTCCCCGGCGATCGTATTTCCGGATCGTCCAGCGCCGGCCGGAATCGATCTCCACATCCTCCGTGGATCCGTCCGGATTGCGGTAACGACAGACCTGGGCCCCGGAGGGAAGTCGGCCCCGGGCCACCACCGGCCCCAGCGGCCCAAAAAAGAACAGGCGGATGTCGTTGATCTTGCCCTGGGCAAATCCCCGGCGGTCAAAGGGCGGGAGCGCCCGGGCCTCGTGGAGGGTGCCGTCGTCCCGGGCGTCCAGAAGCACCAAGCCCTCGATGGTCATGACCACGCAGCGGACGCTTCGATTTTCCGGCCGCACGATGGTCAATCCCAGGATTCCGGACTTCCGGTGGCCCGCCACCGTGGCCGTGATGGAATGGAGAAACCGCCAGGGCCGATGGACAAACGGGGTCGCGCAGGCCGTTTCAAGGCGTTTCGCCGCCGGACCGGAAATCGGGGCAAGGGTCGGCAGCCCGGCGCAACCGGCCGCGACGAGCATCATCAATAATGGGAAAACGCGTCGGATCACGGTCATTGGATCTTCGTAAACACGGCGTCGGGGATCGGTTTATTGATCACGGTGTTGGAGAAGACCAAGCGGGTATAACTGTCCTTGCTCTCATGGATGACCACGGAATCGATGACCCCGGGCCGATTCGAGAGAAAAAGATCGATCTCCTGGATGATCCGGGCCATGCCGGCATCCCGGGGCACGAGCCGGATCCGCCGGTGCGGCTCCAGGGTGGCGGCGAACATGGGATTCCGGTCGAACCGGCCCCGCATCCAGTTGGATATCTCCTGCATGATCACGGGCATGGCATCGAAGCCCACATCGTCCGCCTCGGTGAGCTTGCCGTCGGATTCGATGAACCGACGGGTCTTCCCGCCCATGGTGAGCAGGATGCTCCGGATCGGGGATTGGTATTCCCAGCGCAGGGCGTCCGGGGCCCGGTAATCGATCTCGCCCCGGGCCACCAGGGGCTCGGCGAGCATCTTCAGATGTTTTTCCTGAACGAAATCGGCATGCACGGTCCGGATGACCCCGGCCTCGGACCGAAGGCTGTCGAGGGTGTCGGCGGCGCCGAAAGCGATGAGTGCGGCCGCCAGGACCATCATCGTACCGGCCACCGCCCGGAAGGTTCGCTTTTTGCCGCCGGTGCCGAAAGAAAATCGACCCATCAGAACATGCCCCCGTTCACCCCGATCACCTGGCCGGTGATGTAAGAGGCGTCCTCGGAGCACAAAAACCGCACGACCCGCGCCACCTCCTCGGGTCGCCCGATCCGGGCCATGGGGATCATGGCCTTGATGTTGGCAACGGGTGCGTCTTTGATCATCCCGGTTTCGATCAGCCCCGGGGCCACGACGTTGACCCGGATGCCGAGCCGGGCCACTTCGGCGGCCACGCAACGGCTGGCGCCGATCAATCCGGCCTTGGCCGCCGAATAATTGGCCTGGCCCCGATTGGCCACGAGGCCGGCGACCGAGGCGATGCTCACGATGCTGCCGCGCTTGTTCCGGACCATCTTTTCCAGTACCGGCCGGGTCATGTTGTAAAACCCGGTGAGGGTGGTTTGAATCACCGAATGCCAGTTTTCCGCCGACATCATGACAAAAAGGCCGTCGGCGGTGATCCCGGCGTTGTTGACCAGGGCATCGACGGCGCCGAACTCGGTCAGGACCGCCGCGACCGCGGCCTGGGTCTGATCCGCGTCAATGACGTCAAAGGCCATGATCCGGCCGTTGCCCCCAACGGCCCGGACCCGGTCCAGGGTTTCTTCGGCCCCGGCCCGATCGGTGCGGTAATTGATCACGACCCGGTAGCCGTACCGGGCCAGCTCGATACTCACGGCCCGGCCGATGCCCTTGCTCGCGCCGGTGACCAGGGCGACGGGATTTTGGGGGTCCGTGCTCATGGGGTTCCAGACGTTTGATTCAAGGTTCACGATTCAAGGTTAAAAATTCAAATATTCAAAGCACACATTTCGAAATAAACCACGGGCACAAACCCGATCGGCCGAACACGTGCTCGTGCACGAATCTTCGAAACCGTCTCCCGGAGTCGCTTACGGCGCCGAATCCGCCTCCGCCTGGACGACTTGGAGGACCACCTCGCCGATGACCTCTTCGCCCACCCGGGCCGTGCCCCAGATCTCCCGGTAGCCTTCGAAGGCGAACCGGTTTTCGGCCCGGGTCACGATCCGAGCGCCCAACGGCACGGCATCCCGGAAAAAACGGGCCTCCTTGATCCCCACGAGCCAGCCCTTCTTGTCCGCGTCCGGACCGTTTGTGCGGAACCGATCGAGGCCGTTGCTGATGCCGGCACTCTGGGCCACCAGTTCCACGATGACGATGGCGCTCACCCCGGCCTCGCCGACGAGCGGCCATGTTTCGGCGACCACGGCGCCGGTGACGGCAATCCGCGTGTCGGCCTCGATGATCTCGTCGACAAGCCGCATCCGGTCCCGATGGGGCAAGAGGTCGTCAATGGGAATGCGAATCTCGGCCATGGGAACGCGGCAGGCACCTCGGGTAAAAAAACATTGAAAAGTCGGGCGGTGAACGATAAAACACGAGCCGCGACCAACATGCTGGGATAACTGCTCCTTTGCCGAATGCCCTTCTGCTGGCGGCAACGGCCCCCTGCGTTACTACAAATTCTTTCGACTGTAAAGATACCGAACGCAACCCGGCGCTCCCCGTGGGTTGGGGACAATCCGCTACCTACGAAGCGATGGATTCATGGAAACCCTGCTGAACGAACTCAGAGAGAAGATCATCGTGGTATTTAACCTTCCGGACGTCCGCCCCGAAGACGTCGACCCGGACGCTCAACTCGTGGGCGGCGCGCTCGGCATCGATTCCATCGATGTGCTCGAAATGGTCATGATGATCGAAAAGGATTACGGTGTCGTCATCGACAGCCGGGAGCTGGGGGAAAAGGTCTTCCGCAGTTTGCGAAGCCTGGCAACCCATGTTCAGGAACACGCCGCGGAGCTGCCCAATTGACAAATACCCGGGTCTACATCGCCGGCATGGGAATCGTTGGCCCCCTGGGCCGCGACCTTGCCGAAACCGAGACCGCCCTTCGCGCCAACCGTGGCGCCCTTCGCCCCGTGACGCGGTTTCCCAAGGCCCATCCCGCGCTCCCCGTGGGGGAGGTGGCCATGGGGCCGGGAGCCGGCCCGGTGTCACGCACCGGCCGCCTGGCCTGCCTTGCCGCCGATCAGGCCATGGCCGCCTGTCCAAGCCCGCCGGATGCCGTGGTGGTGGGCGGCACCACGGGCGGCATGCCCGAATCCGAGATCCTCTTGCGCGACCGGTGCCGGGAACCCGTTCGATTCACCCATCATTCGGTGTCGGCGCCGGCCGAAGACGTGGCCAGGCGGTTCGGCTGCCGGGGCCCGGTGCTGACGATATCCGCGGCCTGCGCATCGGGTGCGGCGGCCATTGCCCTGGCCGTTCAGATGATCCGCAGCGGCGATTTCCGGCGGGTGCTCGCCGGGGGCGCGGACGCGTTGTGCCGGCTTACCTACTATGGATTTCATTCCCTTCAATTGATCGACCCGGACGGGGCGAGGCCCATGGACCGGGACCGCAGGGGGATGTCCGTTGCCGAAGGGGCCGCGATGCTTCTGCTCTCCGCCGATCCGGCCGAGGGCCTCGGGGTTGAAATCCGCGGCATCGGGCTTTCCTGCGATGCCCACCACCCGACGACCCCCCATCCGGAAGGCGACGGGGCCTATGCGGCCATGGCCGCCGCCGTTGCCGATGGGGGCATGGTCTCCGGCGGGATCGACTACATCAACCTCCACGGCACCGGCACCCCGGACAACGACCGGTCCGAGGCCCGGGCCGTAAACCGTCTGTTTTCAGACCATCCGCCGCCGGTATCCTCCATCAAGGGCGCCACCCGGCATACGCTCGCTGCCGCCGGGGCCATCGAGGCGGTGGTCTCGGCAAGCGCCATTTTGACCGGCTTGATCCCCGGGAACACCGGCTGCCGGGTGCCGGACCCGGCATTGCACCTTGCGCCCGTCAATCGGGCCCGCATTGCACCGGTGGCCGCGGTGTTGAGCAACTCCTTCGGCTTCGGCGGCACCAACGCGGCCCTTGTTTTGGCTGCCAGCGGCGCCGGTGCGCTCCGCCCATCGGGTGCGCGCCACGCCGACCCCCCCGGGGCCGGTGTCGGACTCTGGCGGCGATTCCGGATCCGCGGCAGTGCCTGCGTCACCGGCGCCGGGGCCACCGCGGAAAGCCTTGCCCGATTCATGGCATCCGAATGCCTTGCCGGGACCCTTTCCGCCGATGCCCTTTCCGGGGGGCTTTCCCCGCGGATGGTCCGGCGGCTCAGGCGGCTGCCCCGCATGGCCCTGGCGCTGGCCATGGGGGCCCGGGACGATGCCCGGGAACCGGTCGCTCCGGCCGCGGTCTTTTTCGGCACCGGTTGGGGGGCGCTGACGGAAACCCACGATTTCCTCACCCAGCTTTTTGACTCCGATGAACGATTCGCAAGCCCCACGGATTTCATCGGCTCGGTGCACAATGCCGCCGCCGGCCAGATCGCCATCGCCCTTGAGGCCCGGGGGCCCAACATCACGGTCTGCGGCGGCGATTATTCCTTTGAGGAAGCCGTGGCCTCGGCCGGCCTGCTCGCGGCCGGCGACACCCCGGTCCTGGTGGTGGCGGCCGATGAATACCATCCGGTGCTCTCACCGTTGTTCGATCCCTCGGTGGATCCGGCGCAAATTCCTGCCGATGGGGGTGGGGCACTCTGCCTGGTGCCTGCCGGAATCGGCGACGGCATCGATCTTGCCCTGCGTTTCCTTCAAGCCGGAAGTGAAACCCCCGAGGCGGTA
>JBJKPT010000150.1:0-3371 GCA_046706045.1 Desulfobacterales bacterium | reverse complement strand
CAGGGTGGCGGCAAGGCGCTTCGACAATTGAAGGGGCAAAGACGGCAGCAGTTGCGGCTGTTCAGGTACCTGAAATCGCGGTTTCGAGACGAACGCATGATCGCTTCCATTACCGCGCTGCCCGATGCCAAAGCGATCATGGCCGACTATTGCCCGCCCCTGACACCTGAAGAAATCGTACAGGCCCTGATCAGCGGCCGCGGGCGGCGACGGGCCTCCGCCCGCCTCAAGCAGGAAAAGCGCAAATCGGGAAACCAGCTGACCATGAAACCCTTACGGGCTGCCGCCGACGCCGTCCATCGTCTCAAGCCCCGTGACGCGGACCAGCGGCTGATTGCATTCATGGAGCGGTTTTTCAAGTTTCACCGGGACCGGGTGATGTGGGAACGGCTGCGCGAAGCCATGGAACGCATTCATCTGATCCGGGAGGATCGACACCTCCTGCTTTCCCGGGCCAATCATACCCTCTACGAATTTCTTCAGCCGGAAAGCCAGTTTCAGGAAAACGCCCCGGTGACCAACCACGTCATCATCAAAAGTGATGTGCGCGGCTCCACCGACATCACCCACCGCCTCAACAAGGCCGGTTTGAATCCCGCCGCATTCTTCAGCCTGAATTTTTTCGACCCCATCACGGAGAGCCTTGCGGAATATGGTGCCGAGAAGGTGTTTATCGAAGGAGATGCCATCATCTTGTCCATCTTCGAGCACGAAGATTCGCCGCAAGGATGGTTTGCCGCTTCCAGGGCCTGCGGGCTGGCCGTCCGGATGATTCAAATCGTCAGGCAGATCAACTACAAACTGGCGCAAACCCACCTGCCCACCCTGGAACAGGGAATCGGCATCGGCTTTCTCAATGAGCCGCCCACGTTTCTCTTCGACAACATGACCCGAATCATGATCTCACCGGTCATCAACCAGGCCGACCGGATGTCGGGATGCGCCAAAGTGCTTCGCCATGGTCTTTCCAGGGAAGCTCGCCCGTTCAACCTGGAGGTGTTCACTGCATCGACACGGAAAGACAATCTCAAAACCGCCGATGACCTGAACCTTCGCTACAACATCAACGGCATCGAGATCAGCGAAGCCGCCGTTGAAAAAGTGGGCAAAGAAATCGAGTTGAAATCCACCACGGTCTGGATGACCGAGAGCGATGGCAAACCCACCATGATTTACACCGGCACCTATCCCACGATGTCCGGCCGTTTCCAGCGCCTTGTGATACGCAAGGCCCCCATTGCGGCCATCAACCCGGAAACCCTCGAAATCCAAGGCCCCACGGAGAAATTTTTCTACGAGGTGTGCACGCATCCGGGGCTGTTGTCGTTGGCGGATAGGCTGTAATCCCCAGTCCTGAAGGAAGCGTTTTATACCCTCCCCATTCAACACCCGCTGGAATTGCCGATCCTACCGCATCAGCGCTTATCCGTGCACGCCAATATCTCTTTCTCCCCTTCCCTTTTCAGCCGCCGCAGTTCCTCAAGGATTTTTCCCCCCAGGGGGTCGGGCCGGTGCGTTTCCACGATCCGGCGCACCTCCTCGCGGACGCGATCCTCCATGGTGGGCGCGCCGGCCGCCTGCCAGGCGGCGATGGGCTGCCGGTTGAGCAGTCGGGCCTGCCAGAGTTCCTTGCGCAAATGGTCGACCGTATGGCGCTGGGCCAGGAAGTTGCCCCCGGGCCCCACGCTCTCGATGACGTCGCGTGCAAGGGTATCGGCGCTCACGGTGATCCCCTCGACAAACCGTTTGGCCATGCCGATGATTTCGTTTCCCATAACCAACTGCTCGCAGGAGCAGGCCATGCCGCTGGCCATGTAGCCCACGTCATGAATCAGGTTCAGGCCCGCCAGCGCTTGGCTGAAAATGGCGAAGGTGCTCTCGATGCCCGCCTGGGCGTCCAGGCGCTTGGCGTCGGTGGCGCCGGCCAGCCCCCAGGTGGGCAGGTCGAAGGACTGGGCCACCTGGGCCTGGGCCGCCAGTCCCAGGCTTCCCTCGGGTGCGCCGAAAGCCATCAGGGCCGTGGACATGTCCAGCACGCCCACGTTGCCGCTCATGCACACGGGGCATCCGGGGTTTCGCAGCTGGGCAAGGACGATATGGATCAGGGACTCGGCGGTAATCTGAACCACCGTGCCGGCGAGCGTCATGGGGGCGGTGGCTCCGGGCTGGGCAGTCGCGCCGGGGACCTGGGGCATGAAGCGGTCGGCGGCGATGAAAATACGCTCGACGACATCCTCCGGGAAGACGAAGGGCGAGATGGCTTCCGGGTAAAGCAGCACGAAGGGTCTCTCTCGCAACCGCTCCGGCCCGCCGGCGACCAGCGCCGCCATCTCGAAAACGTATTCGCACCCCCTGGGCGTGTACCCGATGAAGGCCACGGGTTTGGTGGTGTTGGCGGCCACGGCCTCGAACTCGTAAAGATCGGCCACCCTGCCGTCGACGTCCTGGCACGAGCCCATGGGCATGACAAAGTCGATGTGGGGCAGCGCATCGGCCACCTTGGCGCCCGTGGCGATGTCCGCCACCCGTGTTTCATGGTATTCGCCGGTCAGGGCATCCTTGGTGCTGGGACTGGCCGTGGAGGTGCTGTAATGGCTCTTGCGGCCCTCCACTTCCATGGCCCGGCGTCCGTTGCGATCATAGATGGTCCAGCCCTTGGGAACGGTGTTCAGGCAGCCCTCCACGATGAACCGGGGAATTCGGACCCGCTCCTCCCGGACGATGGCGCCCGCGCCGGCCAACATTCGCCGGGCCGGTTGATGGAGGCATTTAAAGCCCGATTTTTCAATCACCTCGAATGCCGCCTGGCGAATTTCCCAGATCTGATCGTCGGTGAGGACGCGCATGTCAACGCTTCGGGTTTGGGTACGCGATGTCTGGATCATCTCGAGCCTTTCCTATTAAGATTTCATTGGGTTCAAGGTAAGTGACCCTAAGCCGTCGACGCGATGGGTGTCAAGTCCGACGGAAACGCGAAGGGTGAGGTCTCCTCAGCGGAAAACGAGAGGATGGTTCTCACACGGTCGCCGATCCGGACGCCGGTGACCCGGGACCCGGGGCATCCACCACCCCGGCGGCTTCGTGGCCGATGCGGGAACGCCGATATCGGGCGAAATGACTTTTTTGAGACGGTTCCCCCATGAAATGCGGTAATATACGAAGAGACAATACTCAACAAGGGGGGGAAGAGACTTGCCTCAGCCGAATCGTATCGTCCGCTCCTCATGCCGGGGGTGTCACGGCGTCTGCCAGGTTTTGGTTCATATGGAAGGCCAACGGGTGGTCAAGATTACCGGCGACCCGGAAAGCCCGACGAGCCGGGGCTACCTCTGTCCCAAGGGGGCGGCGGCCCCGGAGATCCTCTACCACAA
>JBJKPT010000149.1:0-3887 GCA_046706045.1 Desulfobacterales bacterium | reverse complement strand
GTGCCGATGTTGCCCAGGTGCCGGAACGTGGAAAAATCCCGGTCCCGGGGGACGCCGATGGCCTCCAGGACGGTTTTCTGGTGGGTTTCGCCGACCTGATGGCAGACGATCTTGTGGGGTTGATCGTCTGCGAGGCCCAGTTCCCGCCGGAACTCGCGGTAGGTCTCGACCCCGAGGCCGACCCCGTGTTGAAGCACGCCCACGGCATCGGTTTCCATGGTCATGGGGACCGTGGCCGGAATGCCGGTGTCCGGACCCCAGGTGCACAGGCCGTGATGGCGGACGGCGTTTCGCAGGGTGGCGCCGATCAGGCGATGGCCCGATCGGGAAAGGCGTTCGTGGGTGAGGACGACGGCGACGGCACCGGAGCCGCCGGTCAGCGTCGCCACCCGGCGGCGGAAGGTTCCCATCGTGGGGGATGCGATCATCCGCGCGATGGTGAGATCCACGATCTCGCGGGCCGATTCGCAGGAGACCACGAGGCCGGCGGAAATGATCCCCAGTTCGATGGCCATGGCCACTTGGATCATGGCGTTTACGACACCGAGACAGGCATTGGAGACGTCGTAGACCTGGGCATCGGGGCCGATCCCCAGACGGTCGGCCACGGCGCAGGCCGTGGCCGGCTCCAGGTTGTCGCGGCAGACACCGGCATAGATCACCATGCCGACGGCATCCGGCGAGATCCCCGCGGCGGCAAGGGCCTTTTCCCCGGCCCGTGCCGCGCCGTCGTGCATCCGGAAGCCCGGATCCCAGTACCGGCGTTCCCGGATCCCGGTCAAGGCTTCGAGTTGGCCGGGCTGGAGGTGAAGGGTGCGGTAAACCGGCGACAGCCGCCGCTCCAGGTCTTCGGAAGCGACGACGTTGGGCGGCAGCACATAACCGATGGATTCAAGGCAAACCGATGAAAAACGCATGACGCATATCCTTGGCGAACCAGAATCAGACATGAACCCGCCGGATTCCGAACCGGCGAAGTTCATAGATGGTCAGACCGTCCACTTCGAGCATTCCGTCGGCAATCCGGACCGCGCCGGTATCGTCGCGGTCCTGGGTGATGACGGCCGACACCGTCACCATCTTGTTGGTCGGAACGATCTGTCCCCGGTAGCTCCAGCGGTGCTCCATCCCCGTAACCAGCTCAAACCCCGTGCCCGGCGAGGGCTCCGGCCCGGTGTTGAGATCGGCGAATTTCAAGAGCTGCAAGAAAGATTCGATCCCGAGGGATCCGGGACAGACCGGGTCCTGGTAAAAATGGGCGCGGAAAAACCACTCGCCGGGGTCCACGGCCTTGATTCCCCGGACATAACCCAGGCCGTGGGGGCCGCCCGAAGGCAAAAATTCCGTGACGGCGGCGATCATGCGAAGCGCGCGGGCCGGCAGGGGCCCGCCCGGATCGAGAACCGGATCCTCCGGGGTCAGGGGCCGGTCGTCGGGAAACCGGTATCGGGTCCCCGCGGCCGACGTTTCGTCGGTGGCCGGCCGATAAACGTTCGTGTTCTGCAATCCCTTCTGCCGGGCCAGGGTCGTGTCGGTAAAAAAGCCGAAATAGGTGTCGCCGGTATAGACCGGCCCGGTTTCGTCGAGCACTTGGAAATCGAAATGCTCGATGATCATGTCCCCGGCGTCGGAGGCCTTGGTCATCCGGGTGCGCATGGTCAGGCACTGGCGGACCGGTGCGATGTTGTGGTGCACCACCCCGCTGCCGCCCAGGTTCCGGAACCGCAGGTCCTTTTCGCTGCGAAGGGCCGAGCCCCCCCACGCGGCCAGCCACCCGCAAGGCTGGAGGGCGATCTCCAGCAGCACGCAAAAGGGCATCCGGCCGCTGCGGTCGGCCTTGAAATACCAGTGTTCGGGGCGAACGTCGAATTGGGCCTCGATCCACCCGCCGGGTTTCAGCTCCCAGGGCGGGGGGTCGCTCCGCTCCACCCGGTCGATGAAGCAGTAGGGCGGGGCGGGAAGCCGGGCGATGCGGCGTTCGCGGTCAAAGACGCGATAGGGTTCGCCGAAGGCCTCGGAGGGGTTGCCCCTGGCAAAGGCGAGGATCCGGTCCCGGCCGAACAGGGGCGGCCGGGCTTGGGCGCGCCGCCGTTGGTCGCTGCCGCCGGGTTCAGGGATATACTCCGCGGCCGAGGCCCCGGCCAGTTTCATCCCCATGTTGCGGAACATCACGATGGTCTCGCCGTCGGCTTCCATGAGGGCGTCGGCAGTGGCAAAGGGTTCCGGGTCGAGCCCGATCTCCCGGATATCGACGGCGTAAACCACTTTCCGGGTCTCGGGCGTGACCGGGCCCCGGCACTTGAGGACACTCTTCGCGCCGGCCACGGGCTGCCAGCTGGCATTGGGGTTTTCGGTCACCCACCCCATGCGCATGAGCAGCACCCGCAGGGTGTGGGCGCAACATTCGTACATCAGGGTGCCGGGCATCACCATGTCGTCCGGGAAATGGCAGGCGAGAAACCAGGCATCGGCCCGGATGTCGGCCTCGGCCTCGATCCGGCCCAGGCCGTAGCGGCCGCCCGCGGGCTCGATAGCGCGGATCCGGTCGATCAACCGCATGGCACCGCCCGGCAACCGGAGGTTTTCCGCGAGCTTCCGGCCGGTAAAGGCAGGTCCGAACCCGGCCTCGAGATCGCCGCGGCGAAGGGCATCGAGGCGCGCATCCGGAATCGATTCCGGGGGGAGGGCGACCGGCGGCTTCCAGCCGGAAGGGCATCGTCCGGCCGCCGGGGCTTTTTCCGTCTCGGGGAGGAGGATGCCGCCGGAACGCCGGACTTCCTCGGCGGTGAAGAAACCGGCACAGCCATCGGTCATGGTGATGAAGGGCTTGCCGGCGATCGTGCCCTCGAAATGGAAAAAAAAGAGCCAGGTCTCCTGCTGGCGGATGAACCGGTCGATACGAATGTCGTAGCGGATGGTCTCCCCCGGCCGCGGCAGTCTGCGGTGGAAGGAGACCTGGGCATCCAGGAGCCGGTACGCCCGTTTTCCGGCCACCGCATGATCGATACCGAGAAAGCTGCACAAAAAAAGGTCGGCCTGGCCGGCTTCGACCGAGATGCATGCCGGGGCATGACCCCCGTCCAGGTACCATGCCCCGGGCAGGACATCGTGTTCGGTCACCACCCGGCCGGCTTTCAGGGATCCTTTCTCGCCTTCCACCGTGAGGATGCGGTCCACCAGCATGAGCGGCTCGGCCGGCAGTCGCACCCGGACCGGGTAGGTGTCCACGACGGCGAATTCCGGTCCCAGGACGTTGGCGACCGAGCCGACGGCGAATTCCAGGCATTGGCCCCGGTCGAACATGGGGCTCGGACCCATGGCCGCAGGACCGGACCCCGTCACCGAAAAGGGGGCGGCGGTCTCCGGGTCGGCGCCGGGGGCCGACCGGGCAAGCCGGGCCCGCAAGGCAAGGGCATCGGAAAAACTCCGGGACAATCCGGCCGAGAGGTCGAGAAAACGGTCATGGGCGGCGGCCGTTTCCGCGGTCCGGTCCGCGATGTGGTGAATGGCCCGTTGAATCGCGGAAAACGCCGGGGAAGGGTAATCGTCCGCTTTTTCGGCCGGAACGGGAGGGCGGGGCTTCCGGCCGGCATCGGAAAAGATCCCGGGCTCGACTCGGGCCGGCGCGGGCTCCGGCAAAGGGATCCACGGCGGCGCCCCGCCGGCCGATCGCTGGATCGGGGTGCCGGAACGGTGGATGCACGGGGTCTTCTTCCGGGATTCGCTCCGGGCTGCATCCGGGGATGTGCTGAGGATAGCGTGGGCGTATCCGCCGTCGGCCGTGACGACGGCGACCCCGGCTCTGTTTTCGTTCCGAAGGATCCCCGCCTCTGAGTCGGAATCGCCTGCGCGTGGATCAAAGACCGGCACCGGGGCCGGTACCCGTC
>JBJKPT010000148.1:0-7840 GCA_046706045.1 Desulfobacterales bacterium | reverse complement strand
GCTCACACCGATCTGCCCGTTTACCCTGACCAACCGCCCCCTGATCGTGCCCGACGGGGTCTGTATCCGGCTTCGGATGGCCAAGCCGACCGCCGACATCATGCTGACCATGGACGGGCAGACCGGTATTCCCATCAACGAAGAAGACACCATCGAAATCTGCAAAAGCGACCACCCGGTCCGGATGATCACCCTGTCGAAAACCGGCTATTACGATCTTCTCAAATCAAAGCTGCGCTGGAGCGGCGGCCGCGCCTGAACACCGGGTTTAAACCAGGGATCCACGAAAACCCCGCCTCCCCCCGCCCCGGTGGCGATGCCCGAACCCCTGGCATTGAACATCCCAGGAGCCTCTTTTTAACCCCGGTTTTCTTAGCCCGTGACGACGGGCTTGCGTATTGTGCCGCTGCAAATTTGAACCAAGACATAAACCGCCATAATATAAACCGCGGGGATCAAGGGAACCGAATAGCGAACAAAGGGGCTTAAAACGACAAAAATCAGCGTGTAGTGTGCGATAAGGATGAAAAGGGTCTCAAAGACGATGCATGGCATAGAAGAACCCACCGGTTTGTGCAACCGTTTCAAGAAGAGAAAGAGACCGCCGATCAACGCTATCGCTGCAAGGATGGGGAGAAGCCATCGGAATACCCATCGGATACCGGCCATAACGGCATTGGTGTCGAACCAGGAGTAGTACATGTTATAATAATTGAGGTGATCCTCGGAAACCACCTTGCCGGACCACAACATGAACGGCTTGCGCAGGTACCACCCAAGGTATCGATAAGGTTCCTTGCGAAATTTCGCAGCGATGCTCCGAAAAACGGTACCCATGGTTTTAAGGTCTTTGGCATAAGCAGGGTCTTCAAGATAAGGCATACCTTGGAGCATCGGATTTCTATAGATGAGATCGGGATAGGATCCCAAAAGAATCTGATGTTTGACTTCGCTGGGGGCGACGCCTTTCACGAACACCTTTTGCCAGAGCACCCAGCCGGTTTGAAACGAAAATGCAATGCCCAGGTAGATCAGCACCGCCGTTAAGGGGATCCGCCACCGGTTCGAACGGGTTTTCACACAAAACCATCCGGTCCAGATCAAGGGAAAGGCCATGATCACCGGCCGCGTCAGGATTGCAGCGCCCATCGAGAGTCCTGCGGCGGCAAACGAGGATGTTTTTTTTCGCTGAATCGCTCGCATGAACAGAAAAAGAGAGAGCATCAAAAGAAACGTAAACTGCGTTTCCGTTAATAGAAATGCGGATGTCACGATCATGTGGGGCGAAAGCATCACAAGGCAAGCAGCGATAAAGGCCCAGCTCTCTGAGAGAAAATAGCGGGCCAAAAGGTAGCTTAACACCACGGTCAGGGCGCCGAGCAAGGCCTGAATCGCCTCGGCGAGGGCATAAAAGCTGCTCATGGAACCGGTTGTACGAATCAACATGGAAAGAAAGAGCGGATAACCGGGTGGCCATTTGTCGGGGGAGCTGACGGTTTGAGGAAAGGGGTTGCTCGAATAGGCATGACAATAAGCGAGATTCAGGGCGATGTTCGCATATCTTCGGGCATCCGCTTGTATTGGATTGACGATCCGCGAGCAATCCATGTATTGAATGCGGAGAACAAAGGCGGTGACCAGAAGGAAACCGATAAGGAAGGACGTCAGCGCCCGTTCATTTGAAAGGGAAACGGCCATCCGCGGGGAGATTTGAGGCTTGTTTGAAAGCGCGCGCATTTTCCCGAGCATCGGGCATCTTCCCTAATGACCATGAACCGAAATCAACTTCGGGTCCTCGACAACCTTGAGCATGCCTGCGGGTTGAACCTCGGCTTGACCTTGATTTCGACCGAAAATCCTAATTTTGAAGTGGCGAATATTTGCCCCTCGCGATTCCCGTCGGACTACCCAGAGGTATCATCCATCGCGGTTAGCAATCGATTCATCACCGCGGCCGCGCTTCCACGGAGAAAATGATCGCTCACGGCATGGGTCAAAGGGGTGATCTCGGGGTTGATTTCGATGATCGCAGCACCGTTTTGCTTGGCGATCATGGGGATGGATGCCGCCGGCTCAACCGTGGCGGAGGTGCCGACAACCAGCATCACGTCGCAATCGGAAGCGAGCTGCTGGGATCGGGCCAGGCAGTCCGATGGGATGAGTTCGCCGAAGAAGATGCAGGCCGGCCGGTAGATCCCGCCACAGGCACACCGCGGCGGGAGGTGGCTTAAATCGACCGTGCGGATGCTTCGTTCCCCGTGGCAATCCAAGCATCGCAGCCGGGCGAAGGTGCCGTGAAATTCAATGACATCGGTGCTGCCGGCTTCCTGGTGAAGGCCGTCGACGTTTTGGGTGATCACCGTGGCAAGCCGCCCCAGGGCCTCGAGTCGCACCAGCCCCCTGTGGCCGTCGTTCGGCCGGGCCGTGTCGAGAGCGGACTTCAAGGCCATGATCAGTACCCGCCATATCTTTTCCGGGTTTTCCATGAACCGGTCGATGTGGGCGAATTCCATGGGATCGAGCCGCTCCCAGATACCACCCCGGCCGCGAAACGGGGGGATACCGCTTTCCACGCTGATCCCGGCGCCGGTGAGCGCCACGGCCCGTTGAGACGAGCGCAGGGCGTCGGCTGCTTTCTGGATATCGGAAATCATGGCTTGCACCGTTGGTCTTTAGAGGCGAAACGACATGTCGGCCCCCACCGCCATCACGTCCATAGACCTTCCCGCCGCCCGAACGCGCCGGCGGCAATCGCCAACGATCGCCTCCACCGCGTCATCGAAGCGGTCCTGATTCAAATGAAAGATACCGAATTTGCCGACCCCTGCATCCAGCGCCAGGGCCAGCGCTTCGGTATACGCCGTGTGGCCCCACTCGATGGTGGTCTTGTATTCGGCCGGCGTGTATTCCGCATCGTGAATCAGGAGGTCGGCGTCGCGGGAAAATTCGAGGTAGGCGCTGCGGTCTTTTCCGCCGGGGTGAATGAATCCGAGCTCATTGTCGGTAAGAAAGACAAAGCGCTTGCCGTTTTCGGTAAACTTGTATCCGCTCCCGCCGTTGGGATGACTGAGGGGAATCGGTTCGATGGTCATGGAACCGATCTGAAACGTCAACGGGCAGGCATCGTAATAGTCGATGGCCGCCCGGATCTCGGAGTATTTCACCGGAAAATTCGGGGGGGACATGACCTTGGACAGAATGGTCTCCACGAATTTGCTGTGAAACGGGCACCGGTACATGTGCAGCCGGGTTTGATCGTGGAAGATGGGCTTGAAAAACGGAAAGCCCATGACGTGATCCCAATGGGCGTGGGTAAAAATCACATGATATTCGAAGCGTCCTTCGTTCACCAACCCGTTGCCGAGCCGACGGATGCCGGTACCGGCATCAACGATGATGATGTCACCGCTCTGGGTTCGAATTTCCAGGCATGTCGTATCGCCGCCGTATTTGAGGTAATTTTTCCCGGAAACCGGGATGGAGCCCCTCGAACCCCAACAGGTGATGATCATGGATTCACCTCTCGCCTTCGTGGCCCTGCTCCGCGTCCGATCGGTCGAAGGGCGCCGGCAAAAAACGATTCCCTCGATTGCCTGTCTTTTGGCCCCTCTGCGGCGTATCGTCCGATGTCACCCCCAGGCTCGGTATGCACCCGGGGACGTGCTTTCCGGCGGGCCGGAATACGGCCCCGTCTTTTGAAATTACTTTTACCGTGGTCCTAAAGCGGATCACGCTCGAGGTAAAACGTACACCAAATCCCACCCTCATCCCAATACCTAACAATCCTGAGAGGATATTGCAATACGGCGTCGCGAATGGCACGGGCTTCGGTGCGCATCAGCCCGGAAAGCACCATCTGGCGCGCCCGCAAAAACCCCGGTGACGCAACGATCCGCCGCATGATGGCGTAATGAATGTTGGCGATCAGCAATTGGGCCTCGATGCCGACGAACTCTTCGGCCCGAGCCTGAACCACGAGAACGTGATCTTCCAGACGATTCCGGCAGACGTTCTTCCGGGTGGTCTCGCAGGCCAGCCGGTTTGAGTCCACGGCCACCACCCGGCGGCAGCCCAGGCGTGCCGCGGCCAGGGCGAGAACCCCGGTGCCCGTGCCCAGATCAAGAGCCGTCTCCACGCGCCGACACGACAGGGCAAAATCGATCGCGGCCAGGGATGCGCGGGTCGTGGCGTGGTTGCCGTTTCCAAACACCACTCCGGGATCGAGCACCACCTCGGCCGTCGCGCCAGAGGATTCGGCGGGAACCCACGGAGGCCGGATGGTGAGCCGCGCCGAACGGATCGCAGAGATATCGCCGCCCTGCCAATCGGCATAAGTCATTTGGAATTGGTCGAGCAGGCGGGTATCGCCGGCGCCATCGGCGACGATTCGGCACACCGATTCCACCGCCGGACGTGAAAAAAAGAGAAAGGAAAATCCATCTTCTTCCCAATTGCCAACAAAACCCGGCAAACCGGTCAACCGCTCCCTCGCGACACGGCCCTGAAGGTAGTAGATGAAGAGTTCCGTCTCCGGGCCGATGTCGGTCAAGGTTTCATCCATCCTGCGATTTTTACGGGCACGGTGGCCGAGGGAAGTCCTATTTCACCTTGGGCAATTGATCGAGATACCACTCCATCGGATCCAGGGGCCGGAATCCCAGGTCGGCCAGTTTCTTTTTCACCCGGCGCACGTCCAGGGTCAGCAGGTAGGGAAAAACGGCCCGGACGTTTTTCTCCCAATGTCGCGCCACCAGGATGCTTCCGAAGCTGATGCCTTCCTCGGTGATGGCGTCGACGATCTTTTTCATCTGGCCGAGTTTTTCTTCAGCCAGAACGCAGAGGAGCGTGCCCGGTTCACCGATATTGAGCACGTTGATGAAGGCGCGCAAAAGGTCGCGAACGGAAATGATGCCCAGAAGTTTTCCATCGGCATCGACCACCGGAAACGCCCCGACCCGTTTTTCCTGGATGAGAAGCAGGGAGTCCTGAATCGTGTATTCCGGAGAAATGGTGATGGGATTCCGGGTCATGATGTCGCCGACCTTCATGGAGGCAACCTTTTCCCGAAGTCCTTCCGGGGCATCGCCGTGAAACAGCTCCCAGGGCAAGGCGCTGCGGATGTCCCGGTCCGTCACGATACCGATGAGGCGGTTTTCGGCGTCGACCACCGGCAGATGCCGGACGTTGTTTTTCGCCATCCGCGCTTGGGCCTCGAAGACGCTTTCCGTATCGTCGATGGTGATCACTTTCCGTGTCATGGATTTGCTGACAAACATGGGGGCCTCCGTGATGGTGTTTCGGTCCGCCGTCCCGGTTGGAGAACTACCGGTTGAGCAGGATATTGACGTGGTTAACGGCCAACTCGCCGAGTTTTTCGAGGTTATACCCGCCTTCGAGGATGGAGACGATCCGACCGCCGGTAAGCGCGTTGGCGAGATCGACAATTTGCTCCATGATCCAGGAATAGCCTTCGGTGCTCAAACGCACCCCGGACATGTCGTCCGTGTCATGGGCGTCGAAACCGGTGGAGACGAGGATCACCTCCGGCCGAAATCCATGTATGGCCGGCACCATGTCCTCCCGCACGAGTTTCCGGTAGGTCTCATCGCCCTGGCCGGGGAGCACGGGGTAATTCTTGGTGTAGCCCTTGCCGGCGCCCTTGCCCGTATCGAACACGCGTCCCGTGCCCGGAAAGGCAAAGGACGGGTGCTCGTGGGAGGAGTAATAAAAGACGGTCGGATCCTCTTCGAAAATGTGCTGGGTCCCGTTTCCATGGTGAACGTCGAAATCGATGATGCCCACCCGGGTGATGCCCCATTCCTGCTGGAGATAGCGGGCGGCAATGGCGATGTTGTTGAAATAACAAAACCCCAT
Organism: Desulfobacterales bacterium; assembly: GCA_046706045.1. Taxonomy (GTDB): domain Bacteria; phylum Desulfobacterota; class Desulfobacteria; order Desulfobacterales; family JBDRRP01; genus JBJKPT01. The sequence continues at coordinate 1,966 of JBJKPT010000148.1, read as the reverse complement.
GGCCGTGTCGACTTCGGCATGGTGACCGGGCGGGCGGACGGCGCAAAACGCGTTGTCGATTTCGCCGGCCATCATCATCCGGACGGTTTCCAGAACGCCCCCCACGGCCAGCTGGGCGATCTCGTAGGTCTCGGGGCACATCTGGTTGTCCGGAAAATCGAAGGTCCGTTTGCCGGAAAGGCAGGCTTCCTCAAAACGGCGGATGTATGCCACCGTGTGGACGGCTTCGATCCATCGCATTTCCGCAGGCTTGGCCCGGATGCGGACCAGGCGATCGATGAGCCCGGCGGATTCAAGGCCGTTGTAAATCGCCTGCAACCGTTCCGGCATTTCCGGATGATACGTGCCGGTGTCGTGGAGCAGGTACCGCTCGTCGTACAAAAAACCGGTGCGTTTCACTTGCCTCCCTCTCGATCGGTTCTGGGGTTATTCGTATGAATTTCGGTATCTGCACGCGAAGGCGTCTTCCCACCAATAACGTCGAAGGGCCGCGATCTGCGTCTTATCCCGCGCCGTTGGGAATGATTCGTTGAAAAATGGCGGTCGCGGAGCGAATGGCCGGGTTGTCGTCGGGCATCGAGACGGTCGGGGTGCCGCTGGCGTCGTATTCGTACACCGTCGCATCCTCCGGAATCGTTCCGAAGAGCTCCAACCCCTCGGCATTCAAAACCGCGTTGATCGATTCGGACGGGGTTTCCTTGCATCGGTTCACGATCAGTCCGGCCCGTTTGACGCCGATGTTTAATTTTCGAGCAAGCCGATGGATGCGGGCGGCGGCTTGGATGCCCCGCTGCGAGGGGTCGGAAACCAGGAGCAGGAGATCCACGTTTTTCGTGGTCAGGCGGCTGATGTGCTCCATGCCGGCTTCGTTATCCATCACGATGAAGGGATAGTTGCCGGAGAGCCGTTCGAGAAAACCGGTGAGCAACGTATTGGCGGCACAGTAGCACCCGGCGCTCTCGGGCTGGCCCATCACGATCAGATCGTAGCCGTCGGCCTCCATGACGGCCTGCTCGAGCTTCATCTCCATGAAAATGTCCTTGGTCATGCCCGACGGCACATCGCCGCGTTTCATTTCCTCGCGGGCATTGCCGATGGTATCGGCCACTTCGAGGCCGAGAACGTCGTTGAGGTTCGCGTTGGCGTCGGCATCCACGGCAAGCACCGGGCCCTTGCCCTTTCCGACCAGGTATTTGACCAACATACCGGCGACGGTGGTCTTTCCAGTCCCGCCCTTGCCGGCCAATGCAATGGAAAATGGCTTCATTGAACGTTCCTTTCAAATGCCGAAAAAATGGAAAATAATTAAAACTTAGCATAATAGTGTCGAAATTTCCAATGCGTCAACCGGTATTGCGATCACTTCCGGTGCCGCGGCCCTTGCAATGGATCAGGGCATGTGGTAGCTGATCGGACAAGGGTTTGACCGGTCACGCCGGACGTAGGGAAGTGGCCGAATCGGTCGATTGCAGGTCTTGTCCAGGATCCGGTCCGGCATTGCGGGAACGGAAAGAATCCAGGACATTTTTGGCGAAAAAACGATCGAGCGCTCAGTTGGAAACCTCCGGTTCCCTGAGCCGCAAAAAAGGTGATCCGAATGGAATTCGAACTGAACAAGGAACAGCAGGGAATCCAGAAGGCGGTCCGGGAATTCGTCAAAGGGGAATTTAAAAAAGATGTCATTTCCGAGCTGGTTGAAAAGCACGAATACCCGACAAAAATTTGGAAAAAGGCGGCGGACCTGGGCTTTATCGGCATTCATTTTCCCGAATCGTATTCGGGCCAAGGCCTCGGCGTCATGGAAAACATCCTTGTCGCGGAAGAACTCTGCCGGGGCGATTCCTCGGTGGGTGCGTGCCTGATCCTGGCCGACTTCGCCTCGGAGATCCTCCTGCATTTCGGCTCGGACGAACAAAAAGCCAAATGGCTCCCCAAGGTGGCCGAAGGCCGGATGCTCTCCTGCGGC
>JBJKPT010000147.1:0-3477 GCA_046706045.1 Desulfobacterales bacterium | reverse complement strand
AGCTGATCCCGATGTAGGCGATGGAATAGGGATTGTCTTTGAGCGCATCCACCATCCCTGGATTTCCCACCGCGCCAATGTTGCCCTGAACGGGGGCCCAGCTGATGGTGGTGCCGTAGCCGTATTGATTCGCCCACCAGGGTGTGGATTCGTTAAGGTATTGAGTGAAGATGAAGGTGTCGCCCGAGCCGTCGCTGCGGTGGACGGCAATGATACGATGATGCGGCAGCTTGACGCCCGGATTGAGTTTTCGAATCGCCGACGCGTTCCACCGGGTGATTTTGCCGGCGTAGATATCCGACAGCACCGGACCGCTCAGTTTCAGATGGGTGCGGTTGAGTCCGGGCAGGTTGAAGTTCACCATCTGGCTGGAGATCGCCAACGGAATATTCAGCATGCTCGGATGCCCCTTCATCTGGGCGTTGCTCAGATAGGCATCGGAAGCGCCAATCTGTGCCAGACCCTGCATGGATTGGGCCTGGCCGGTTCCACTGCCGGTGCTGGCCGTGGTGATTTTGACGCTCGGATTGGCCGCGGTGTAAACCGGCTGCCAAAGGTTGAACAGCGGATACAGCAGGCTGGAACCGGTCTCCAGCACGTTCACCGCAGCCATCGCACCGTTTGCGAACAAGAGCATGGTGCCCACGGCAATGCCCATCATGCTGAGGCGAAGTACGCTTCCCTTGCGACGAAAAAACGAAAACATCTGCGTCCTCCTCGAATATTTGACAATGTTAATAAAAAAATGATGAATTCGTAAAAAATCTCGAGTCAAGAATTGGGGTTGAACGATGTCAAATAGTTGGATCATCGAGAACGCTTGATGGGACTTTTTACGGCGTCATCAACTGGCGCACGGTAGACAGGCATTGTTAGGCGTTTGTGTTGGCGCGGTGAAAATCCTGTTAATCGATCCTTAACCCACGCGTGGTCAATCGGGATCGGGTGCCGGGCGGTTTTTTTCGGAGACGCATCCAATTTCGATGGGAGTTCAAAACCCTGGGCATGCGTATCGTTCGGGGTCGATTTTCAGCCCGATTTGTCATTTTTTAACCCTTGATCTCCTTATCGTTTGGTGATGCGAAAAAGCTGCAGGCAAGGTCGAACGGTTCCCGTTCGCTCCGGATCACTTTCAGCGCCTTTCGAAGAACCATCCTGCCATAACTCTTTTGACGCCTTCCCATCCGGCCGACGAAATGGCGCGCATGCCCGGCTACCGTAGAAGCATAACCGCTTTTACGGCTATTTCTGGTTTTACTGCCACTTCCTCGAATGACAGCCGCTTCGCGCCTGTTTACGGTCTAATAAAATCCTAACAAAAGCTTAACAGAAAGCGCACTTGACTCGGAAAGGGGGCAGGCCCTACTTTCGGTTCAACATTCGAAGGGGCGCATACGCATAATTTCCAATCTCAATCCCATGCTCCATGTCGGCAATTGCGCGCCATTTAAAACACCATTAGGGAGGGATCCGATGAAGATGAAAAAATTGTTGGTCGGCTTATTGGGTGTCGTGTTCATGCTCGGGTTTTCCTCGTTCGCCATGGCGGGCGACATCACGGGCGCGGGCGCCACGTTTCCCTACCCCGTCTATGCCAAGTGGGCTCAGGCGTATAAGAACAAGACGGGAATCGGCATGAACTATCAGGCCATCGGTTCCGGCGGCGGGATCAAGCAGATCGAAAACAAGACCGTGGATTTCGGCGCCAGCGACATGCCGCTTAAGGTCGAAGTTCTGGATGCCAACGGCCTGCTCCAGTTTCCCACCGTCATGGGCGGCGTCGTGCCGGTGGTCCATCTGAAAGGTGTCCGGCCCGGCCGGCTTCGACTGACGGGTGAGCTGGTCGCCAAGATCTACCTCGGCGACATTACCAAGTGGAACGACCCGCAGATCGAAAAGCTCAACAAGGGCGTGAAGCTTCCGGACGGGGACATCACCGTGGTTCACCGCTCCGATGGCTCCGGCACCACCTTCATTTTCACCAACTACCTGATCAAGGTGAGCCAGAAGTGGAAGGATCAGGTGGGCAACGATGCATCCGTTTCCTGGCCGACCGGCGTGGGCGGCAAGGGCAATCAAGGGGTTGCCTCCTATGTCCAGCGCATCAACGGCTCCATCGGCTACGTGGAATACGCTTACTGCCTCCAGAATCACATGACCTACGTCGAGCTGCAAAACCGGGACGGGCGCTTCGTCAAGCCCACGGCCAAAAACTTTCAGGCCGCGGCCGCAAACGCCGACTGGGAACACGCCCCCGGCTTCTACCAGATCCTCACCGACGAGCCCGGAAGAAACAGCTGGCCGATCACCGGCGCCAACTTCATCCTGATGCACCGGGTGCAGACCAATCCGCAGGCGGCCCGGGAAGTGTTGAAATTCTTCAAATGGGCCTATGACAACGGCAATCACATGGCGGCGGAACTGGATTACATCCCGATGCCGAACAAGGTCGTCCATCTCATTCATGAAGAATGGAAACAGATCAAGGATGCCAACGGTCAACCGGTGATGTAACGAAACAAAACGCCCTTCCGCCGGCCGCAATGGGAAAGCGATTTCCACCGGCCCACGGCGGAAGGGCGATGGTTCACCGAAAGCACCGCGCTCGGGGTCCGATCTTTCCGAAAGGGTCGATGGAGACCCTTTCGGGCATTGGAGGACAACAGGAAAGAAACGTAAATCCGAAATTCAAACTTTCCTTTTTCCTCGACCTTTGCAATAACCCTGCCCGGTTCGTGTTGGAGACCGAATCGGCGCCACGGGTGAAAATCCCCCTCGGGGTTCGGGCTTTTGCTCGAATGACGCGGCCGTCCGAGCCCTTCGAGGCTTCGTTCGCTTATAACCGGATTCAAAGGCCTTTATGCGATTTATCAGCGACGCAAAACCGAGCATCGCTCCTGCCCCCGGTGACGGAACCGTTTCGTTTCTCGCCAGGGACGATCGGCTCGACCGATTCCATGCCGGATTTCTTTTCCGGAACCTTTGCCGCGCCTCGGCCATCTTCGTGCTCCTTATCCTCGTGGCCATCATCGTCTCCCTTTTCATCGGGAGCTTTCCCGCCATCAAACAGTTCGGGATCCCGTTTATTTGGAGCGCCAAATGGAACCCCGTCACCAACCAGTTCGGAGGTCTGGTGCCCATCGTCGGCACCCTGGTCACCTCGGCGATCGCCATGCTGATCGCCATACCGGTGAGCTTCGGCATCGCCCTGTTTCTCACCGAAATGTCACCGGGGTGGCTCAAACGGCCCCTGGGCACGGCGGTCGAACTCCTCGCCGCCATCCCCAGCATCATTTACGGGATGTGGGGACTCTTCGTTTTCGCCCCGGCCTTTGCCGACACGCTGGAACCCTGGATCAAACACTACCTGGGGGATCTTCCTTTTGTCGGCGGGCTCTTCCACGGCCCGCCCATGGGAATCGGTGTGTTGACCGCCGGACTGATCCTCGCCATCATGGTGATCCCCTTCATCGCCGC
>JBJKPT010000146.1:0-1388 GCA_046706045.1 Desulfobacterales bacterium | reverse complement strand
AATTCATCGTATCGAAAACAGGTCACCAGGTGGTCGTTCACCATGCCCACGGCCTGCATGAAGGCATAGCAGATGGTCGGCCCCACGAAGCGGAATCCTTTTTTTTTGAGATCACGGCTCATTTCCCGGGACACCTCGGTCTGGGCCGGCACCTCGGCCATGCGGCGCCATCGGTTGACGACGGGTCGCCCGGCCACAAACCGCCAGATGTATGCGTCGAAACTGCCGAAGGCGGCCTGCACCGCCAAAAAGGCCCGGGCATTTTCCACGGCTGCCGCGATCTTCCGCCGGTTTCGCACCAGACCGGGATCGTTCAACAGGCCGGCGATCACGGTTTCGTCGTAGCCCGCCACCCGTTGGGGGTCGAAACGGTCAAAACGGATGCGATAGTGCTCACGCTTCCGGAGGATGGTAAGCCAACTCAAACCCGCCTGCGCTCCTTCCAGGACGAGGAATTCGAAAAGCAAGCGATCGTCATGAACGGGAACGCCCCATTCGATATCGTGGTATTCCTGGTAAAGCGAATCGGATCCGGGCCAAGGGCATCGGACGGGCATGGCAGTGCCTCTCATGGCGTCAAGGGGTTGAGCGGTGTGTTTCCAATTCGGTTTCAGCACTGCGGCCCTTCATCGGCTGGACTTTCCATCGGGATCGGGGTAATGGGGCGATGTCCGGCGCAGCACCCCATTACCACACGAGGTTCTGGTTTCGATGAGTTCGCAAATCGTATCCCCTACGGCTGACTGGCACGAGATCATCGCCGGCGGCATCGACACCGGTGAGGCCCTTGCCGCCGGATTGCCCGTGGATGCCGATGCCATCGGGCGGGTGTCGCGTCGCCACCCCATGCGGATCAACGCCTATTGGCGGTCCTTGATTCATGCGGCCGACGATCCCCTGGGGCGTCAGGCGATTCCGGACCTGCGGGAGATCACCGATGTCCGGGGCGAGCCCGATCCGACCGCCGAGGCAACCCAATCGCCCGTTCCCGGCCTGGTGCACCGTTATCCGGACCGGGTCCTGTTCAGTGTTTCAAACGATTGCGCCATGTATTGCCGGCACTGCATGCGAAAGCGGGTGGTCGGCCACGGCCAAGCCTTCCCCCGGGAACGGGTCGGGGCCGCGGTGGACTACGTCCGGAGGCATCCGGATATCGTGGAGGTCATCCTCTCCGGCGGAGATCCGTTCATGCTGGAGGACGGGGATTTGGTCGACGTATTGAGCGTCTTCCGACGCGTTTCGCATGTCGAACTTCTGAGGATCCACACCCGGATGCCGTGCACGCTCCCCCACCGCGTCACCCCGGCGCTGGCCGGTTTGCTCGGAAAGCTCCATCCACTTTATATCATCGTGCAGTTCAACCACCCCGGGGAGATCACACCCATGGC
>JBJKPT010000145.1:0-2322 GCA_046706045.1 Desulfobacterales bacterium | reverse complement strand
ATTATCCGGATCACCGGATCCTGATGGTCACCACGGGCAGCCAGGGCGAACCCATGGCGGCGCTCGCCCGGATGGCCGCCGGCACCCACAAGCAGATTCAGATCAAACCCGATGACACCGTCATCCTTTCGTCCAAGTTGATCCCGGGAAACGAGCGGGCCATCACCGGCATCATCTACAACCTCTACCGCCGGGGTGCCAATGTCGTCTACGAGCGGATTTCGGAGGTGCATGTCTCCGGGCACGCCTTCCAGGAAGAGCTCAAACTCATGATTCGCCTGACCCGGCCCCAATACTTCATCCCCATCCACGGCGAGTACCGGCATCTCATTCTCCATGGCCGCTTGGCCGAGGAGATGGGCATTCCCAAAAACCACGTGTTGCTGGCGGAAAACGGGCAGACCATCTGCTTCGATCGTTCGGGCGGGCGGATCCTGGGAACGGTGGAGACCGGTCGGGTGTTGATCGATGGCAAGGGGATCGGCGATGTGGGCCGCAGCGTGTTGAAGGAACGGCGGGTCCTTTCCGAAGACGGCCTGGTGGCGGTGAACATGGCCTTTGACGAGGAGACGGGGATCATCATCTACGGACCGGAACTGGTGTCCCGGGGGTTTGTCTTCGAGAACATGACCGGGCACCTCCTGGAAGACGCCAAATGCGTGATCCTGGAGATCGTTGAAGAAATCGGGCCGGAGGTGTCAAACCGGGTCGGCGTGATCCGGGAGCGGATCCAGGTGGCGTTGCGCAAGTATTTTTCCTTTACCATCAGCCGGCGACCCGTTATACTTATCTTTCTGTTGGAGTTGTAACCGTTCGGAAATTCAACGGCTTATTCCAAAAGCGAAATCCCTGGCGATATCGCGGTGGGAATGATCGAAAGGGGTGCTGTCCGGTTTATGGTGTCGTGGTGCGGTAACGGGCACGGCTCCCGGGTCCGATACGCTTTGAAAACGCAAATCCCAATGCTTCTTCAGGCGGAATGACACCACCGTCGCTTTCGGTTCCGGTCGTTGACGGCGGATCCTGCAAGGGTGAAAAACACCATGCGTAAGGAAATCATCGGTCTGCTGCTTTTTTTTCTTGTCGTCTTCACCCTCATCAGTCTGTTGACATACAGCCCCGCGGACCCCTCCATCGATCATGTCCGGGCCATCGGTTCGATCCATAACCAGTTTGGTGTGGTCGGCGCCTACCTGGCCGGGTTGCTCATCGGTCTTTTCGGCATCGGTGCCTTTTGGGTGCCGGTGCTGCTCATGCTGGCCAGCGTCCAGTCCTTTGGTGACGATTCGGCCCGTGCCCTTCTTTTGACCGCCGGCGGGGGGCTCCTTTTGCTCATCGCCACGGGAAGCCTCCTCAGCCTGGCCGCCGAACCCGCTTCGGACGTGATCGTCCTGGGCCGCCGATTTTCCTCCGGCGGCATGATCGGCATTCCCCTTGCCGCGCTTCTCGCGAGTTATTCCAACACCACGGGGGCGGCCATCATCCTGGCCGTCGTCTGGACCGTGGGCCTGATTCTCGCCACGGGGTTTTCTCTGGTCCGCTTCGGGCGGCGCCTTTGGACCGTCACCCGGGTGATCGCCGACCGGGTGGGGACCTTTGTCATCAAGGTGCGTGAACGCCGAAAAAAAGCCCGCAGGCGGGCCGATGAATTGAGGGTGCGCGAGAGCGAGCCCTCGGCTCCGGTCCGGATCAAAGCGGTGAAGAAGCCGCCCATCAAACCCACGGCCGCCCCCCGCCAGGAGGTCTTCGACTTCATGCACGACGGTGCCGGGTTTCACTTGCCGCTGTTGGGGTTTTTGGACGATCCGGAACCCCGGGACAACGCCGTCGATGACGAGAACCTCCGGATGCAGTCCCGGCTCCTGGAAAAAAAGCTCATCGATTTCGGTGTCCAGGGCCGGGTGTCGGCGGTCTTTCCCGGCCCCGTGATCACCACCTTCGAATACGAACCGGCCCCCGGGGTGAAGATCAATAAAATCGCCAACCTCGCCGACGACCTGGCCATGGCGCTCCGGGCCATCAGCATCCGTATCGTGGCCCCGATTCCGGGAAAGGCCGCCATCGGCATCGAGATCCCCAACGCCGTCCGGGAAGTCGTGCGTTTCAAGGAGATGGTGGCCGCCAAGGAGTACGCCGCCACCAAGGTATTCCTGCCCCTGTGTCTGGGAAAGGACATCGTCGGAAACCCGGTCGTGGAGGCTCTGGACAAGATGCCCCACCTGCTCATCGCCGGCGCCACGGGCACCGGGAAAAGCGTGGGGCTCAATGCCATGATCTGCAGCCTGCTCTACAAGTTGAGCCCGGCCGAGGTCAAATTCATCA
>JBJKPT010000144.1:0-4902 GCA_046706045.1 Desulfobacterales bacterium | reverse complement strand
CTCTTCGGACAAGGCGTCGGCCAGGGACCATTCCGTGCTGCTGAGCGCAAAGCGGATAAAGGCAATGGACAGCAAGGTACCGATCAGGACCAGAAAAATCACGGTATAGACAAACCAGTTGTCCGGTGGAACCCAATTGAGGATTTGATGCTTGGCTTCTTCGGCCCACGCGGGTGTCGCGATGAGGATAGAAGAAAAAACGATGCCTGTCGACCGGGCGGGATTCATAATTCGGTATTGCATTGTCTCCTCCTTATGACGTCTGTGCTTTCGGCCGGTGGGTATGCAATGCGCCGTCGCGGCAGGGGGCCCCCGGTGCACCCGAACACCGTTCGGGCTTCGCCGTCACACGGTCGTTATGGCCCACTGTCGGGTTGCCGGATGTTTTCGAAGGGGTGCCGCCGGCAGCGCCGGCGCGATCGGGCCGCTTCGCAACGTCTTTGCACAGGAAGGTTCGTCAAGGCGAAGAGCCACCCGGTATCCATAAACCGATCGGGTCGTGAGAGGTGGCCGCCGCGCCGCGGGCCTCGTTCCGTCGAAGGCGGAGGCGCTCGGGTCCCGCCGTTGGCCCCGCCTTGACGTTTCAACACCTTCCCGGATGCCGTACCCTCATGGCCGGAACCGATCCGGCTCCGGCCGATTCAAGGGCCTTTTGCGAAACCATCGACGGGGAGCTTTACGCACGCGCCTCAGTCCTTGTCGGTGAGGATTTCCCCGGCGGCGTTATCGACGATCACCGGGGTTTCGAAGTAGATCACCGACGGCATCGCGCCATATTTTTCAAAGATGAATTTCTTCCAATTTTCCGTATAGAGACGCTCGGCCTCGGCTTTTGAATTCCACAAGTAGACGCCGCCGGCCGTCCCACCATCCGCTGAAAGGATGTAATACTTCCGAACGAGCCCCTGAATCTCCCGGTACTTCGGCGCCGTGCTCGAAAAAACCGCGCGCGCCTTTTCGCGAGAAATCGGTTTTGGAAGCTTGAACTGAATCAGTGCGGTAATCATATCGATTTCCTTTCGTGTGGCCATCCGCAAATCAGGCGCTCATGATACCGATGAACGCTTATTCGGTTTTGCGCCCTTCGGCCATGCGCCAGACAATCGCCCCCTGATCCGAAACACTCTCCAGCCCCGCAAAAAGCCCCGTCACGAGATCCCGGCGCTCGCCGTAGTCTCGCCCTGGAAACAGTGATGCCGACTGGGCCGGAATGCTAAAAAAGTCTTTGAGAAATTCGATATCCAGGGGCCTTTTCCAGCCGTGATGGGAAACGGTGCCGCACTGGGTCTCCAGGGCGCTCGAAGCACGGGAATAGTCCGTTACCGTGCGAAACCTCGGCGGCGGCTCACCCAACCGGTCAAAGGCCATTGCAAAAAGGTCTTCCCCTGCCGGCCCTACGAGTTCGGGATAGAACGAAAAGGCGATTTTCCCCCCCGGTCTCAAGCAGGCCCACGCTTCGGCAAGGGTCCGCGGCACATCCGGGAAGATAAAAATCGAGGCATTGTAAAGCACGTAGTCGAAACGATCGCCCTGGGTCACGTCGATGAGCCGTTCGCCGTCCCCCACGATCAGCTCAATGCCTTCCGAATGGAGGCCGGCGCATCCGCATGCCACCATTTTCGGGGACAAGTCCACACCCAACACCCGGCAGGAATAGCGTTCGTTCAGGACCCTGGCCGAAATGCCGCTGCCGCAGCCCACGTCCAAAACCCGGGACCCCGGCATTAGGTCGATGGTTTCGGCGAGCGTCGATGTCAAATCGGCAAAAAAGTGATGTTTCGCTTCAAACGCCTGATAGATCCGGCAGCTTTCATCGAAATTTTTTGCGACGTTCTGTTTGACTTTGGCTCCGAAGCGCTCCGGGTTCAAACACGCCTCCTTCTGCCGGAAATGGTCTGAAACGCTTCACCCTGGGTTAAAAAATGGACGTATGGGGTATGGCGTATTATTTTTGAAAATTGTCGTCCGCTTCCACTTTCTCCCTTCATACCATGGTTTCACCCCATGAAAAAGGGTCGACGCAGCCGCAAACGACAAACCAGGCGCATGGCGCCGGGCGTTGCTGGACCGACGACCGAAACCGTGCTATTTTTTTCCGGGTTTTAATTTCCCGAGATGTTTGGCCCCCCCCCATGCCGATCCCGGATCGGGCCTGGCATGAGGATTTGAGGATTTTGCGCGATTCCATCATCCAGGAGAATCTTCCATGTCAACACCGATTCTCGATCCCCGGCATACGGCGGTGGTTGTCATCGACCTGCAAAAGGGCATTGTCGGCCGCACCTGCGCCCCGCATTCCGCGGCATCGGTGATCGCCAACACCGTGCGCGTGCTTGCGGCCGCACGCAGCGCCGGGGCCCAGCCCGTTCTGGTTCATGTCGGCGGGGCCGCCGACGGCGCCGACCGCCTCCATCCCGATGCCGACCAACCGATCGCGGGCGGCGCCCCGCTCCCGGCCGACTGGTCCGAGTTGATTCCCGAATTGGACTGCCGCCCCAACGATCTGGTGATCCTGAAGCGCCAATGGGGCGCGTTTTTCGGTACCGACCTCGACCTGCAGCTTCGCCGCCGGGGACTCACCACCATCGTTCTCTGCGGGATCGCCACCGAATACGGGGTGGAGAGCACGGCCCGCGACGCCTACGAGCGAGGTTACCACCAGATTCTGATCGAAGACGCCATGACCGGGCTGAGTGCGGAAAGCCACCGTGTGGCCATCGAGCACATATTCCCCTGCCTCGGCAAGGTACGCAGCACCGATCAGGTTGTCGCGGCCCTTGACGCCTGAGCCGCCATCTTTCGACCGGGCCGCGGCAAGCCGCCGGGTGGCATGGGTGACGTTCATCGGCGGGCTCGGGGGCGGGCTGGTCTTTCCCATCCTTCCGGCGCTCGGCCTGCAGCTCGGGATCGCCGGTGGCATGATCGGCCTGATCCTCTCGGCCAACCGGATCTCCCGTCTCTTTTTTGCCTCCTGGGCCGGACGGCTGGTCGATCGGCTCGGGGGCAAGGTGCCTTTGAGCGCCGGCCTTTTTATCGAATGCGTGGGGATCCTGGGCTACGAGGCCGCCCTTCGCTTCGGCCACCCCGCGTGGTGGTTTCTGGCCGGACGGGCGATCTTCGGCATTGGTTCGGCATTGCTTCTCGTCGGGGCCCAGGCCGCCGTGTTGGGGTATTCCGAGGCGTCGGACCGAGGCCGGCATGCTGCCCGCGTCCGCATCGCCATGAGCATGGGCATGCCGGGCGGGCTCGTCTTGGGCGGGTTGATCGCCGACCGGATCTCCGACGGTGCCGCCTTTCTGAGCGGCGCCGGGCTGACCGCCCTGGGAGCCGTCGTCGCCCTTTGGCTCGTTTCCGGGGCGCCGCCTCGAAGCTTGGGGATTTTTTCTCCCGCGAAGTCGGCCCCGCAGGCCTCGATCCGGGAGTTGACGCATCTGCCCGAATTTCCTTTTCTCGCTGCGGCCTGGGGATTCAACCTCTTGGTGTTTCTTTCGGTGCAGGGGGTTTTGCTCGCGACCCTGGTGCTGTTGATTGAAGATCGCGGATTCCATCTTCTTGGGTTGGCCGCCGAGGGGACTTCCGGGTTGGTGATGGCCGCGATGATGGCCTGTGCTTCGATCGTCGCGTTTTTCATCGGCCGGGTGGTGGACCGGGCCGCACTTCGCACCAGCCTTCTTCTTCCCAGTCTCGGTGGCCTTAGCGCCGGTTTTCTCCTCTTGGGCTTTTCCCGCAGTCTGACCATGGCCATGGCCGGCGCCGCCCTTACAGGCATTTCCTTCAACGGCATCACCCTGCCCCTTCTGGCCCTTCTGGGAGACATTACCAGGCCGGAGCGCTATGGGCGCGCCGTCGCCATCTATCAAATCTTCGGCGACATCGGCGGCAGCCTCGGCCCAATCCTGGGTATGGAAGCCGGTCTGCGCGCCGGCCTGACGGCAACCTACCTGGGGGTGGCCGGGCTTCTCGCGCTCAGCGTTCCCGGCGCTTTGTGGGCCCGCCGTCGTGAAGCGAAAAGCCGTTGGCGGCGGGACGAAGCGGGCGGTGTCCTTGCATCAAAACCACCGCGTGCCACAACCACCACCGATGGATGACTCGCAACATTATCGACGTGCGGGACGCCGGACCGTGGAGCCCATCGCCTTCATTTTCGATTCAATTTCCCCCGCCTTCCCCCCCGTTCCTGCTTGATCGAGCGTCGTGCTCGATCCCCCTTTCTATTCCCCGGAAGGCAGGTGAACGTACATGGACTGGATGCCCAACCGGCCCGGACCCGTGAAACGGTTGGTGATGAGGTTCATCCCGGCGAGAAGCCCCGTGGACAGGCGCTGGACGTTCGTGTCCATGCGGACGGACGGGTCCTTGTAGAGCCAGCCGCCCGGCTCGACGTCGATCTGCTCACCCGGCGCGAGCACCCGCTCGAAGACATTGCCATACCCGTGCAGCCAAAGAATGCCGTCGCCGCTGGCCGCATGGAACTTGTCGACGAAAAAGCCCGTCCCTCCGAAAAGCATGTTGGCGACGCCTTTCACCCGCTCGAACGCGTAGTCGACGTTGCCGGTGGCGGCAAGAAATTGATGCTCGCGCACGTGCACACCTTCCCCCTGGGCAAGGTGCATGCCGAAAACGTGTCCGGCCCCGTCCCGGCTGAAGGCGATCTGCCCGTGGCCTCTCGCTTCGGTTACGAAGACCTGGATTCCGGCCACCATGCGTTTGAGGGCACCTTTCATCGGGCGGATGCCGATAACGACACCCGGGTGCTTCCAGAGCAGGATGTGGTGCTCGAAATAGATGCTCTGAGCGTCGGAGAGCTCGACGGTGAGAGCCGGAACGAGCTCCCCATCCACGTGGTAGGTGACCCCGGCAAACGTTTCGTTTTGCACACTGGTCTTCTGTAGTACGGGCCTT
>JBJKPT010000143.1:0-1966 GCA_046706045.1 Desulfobacterales bacterium | reverse complement strand
TACTACAGGGATATTCACCAGCAGATCTATTTGCGCATCAGCCTGGAAGGGTTGCGCTCCAACCGCGCCCGCGATGTGGTCAAGGAGCACCAGATGATCTTCGATGCCATCAACGCGCGCGATGTCGCCAAGGCAAGCGAGCACCTGCTCGCCCATCTGCACAACGCAACACAATACCTCTTTTCCCGCCTCTTCGACACGCCGGCGGATTCGTGACGTGTGCCCGGGCGGAGCGCGCCCCGGCGGCCCGGGTCCGCGCTTCTTCCCCCCCATCCGCGAACGGTTTTTCAGCCACCGACATTCAAATACTACCGCCTCGACCGGAACCCGTTTCAGGGCGGAAACGGAAGCCTCTTTTCGCCGGGATGCTTTCACGGGCACGGACGCGCGCGGGCGCCGCGCCAAGGGGAGCAAAAAAGGCTTGACGCTGTTTTTATTGTGTGCAACATTGCATGCAATACTTGCGGACCCTTCCGGGCCCTTGGGCCAAGGGAGGTGCCAACACCTTGTTTCGGCTGTCGTAAAGACGATTGCGCCGCAGGACGGTCAAGCGCCGGGATTGAGCGGTTTCCTCGACGGGCGAACGGATTTGAACCCCCGAGACGGCACCCGGACCGGGCGGATCAAATCGTCCGCCCGCCTTGAGCCCATGCACCATCGTGCATTCGTGGACGGGCATTCCCGTTTCCGCCTTCGAACCACCGACGGGAGGTTTTGCCATGACGGAGCAGGTCTTTACCAATTGCACCAACTGCGGGCCGGTCACCGTGTACGTGAAAGACGGCAAGGTGGTTCGGGTCCGGCCGCTGGTCGCCGATGAGAACGACTTCAAGCCATGGACCATCGAGGCCGGGGGCAAAACCTACTCGCCGCCCAAGAAGTTCGCCTTGTCGCCCTTTGTCCACGGGGAGCGGCGAAGGCTCTACTCCGATGAGCGGATCCGGTATCCCATGAAACGGGTCGACTTCGACCCGAACGGCGCCAGAAATCCGCAAAACCGCGGCAAATCCGCCTATGTCCGGATTTCGTGGGACGAAGCCCTGGACCTCGTGGCCGGCGAAATCCGGCGCGTGAGCGATGCCTACGGCGGATCGGCCATCAGCGGCGTCACCTCCTCCCATCACAACTGGGGGATCGTCGGCTACAAGATGGGCCCGTTCGCCCGTTTCATGAACATGCTCGAATTCACCCCGGTGCTGGACAACCCCGACAGCTGGGAGGGCTGGCACTGGGGGGCGACCCACACCTACGGCTTTTACTGGCGCCTCGGCATGCCCGAGCCCTACGACAAGCTGGAGGACGCCCTCCAGAACGCCGAGATGATCGTCTTCTGGTCCAACGACCCGGACTCCACCCGGGGCACCTATTCCGGCCAGGATTCGGCCCTGTGGCGCCAGTGGCTCAAGGAAAAAGGGGTTGCGATGGTCTTCATCGATCCCTTCCACAACTTCACCGCCGGGGTGATGGAAGGAAAATGGATCGCCCCGCGGATGGGCACCGATGCCGCCATGGCCATGGCCATCGCCCATGTCTGGATCACCGAGGAGACCTATAACAAGGACTACGTCGCCTCCCGCACCATCGGCTTCGACACGTTCAAAAAATACATCCTGGGCGAAACCGACGGCGAGCCCAAGACCCCGGAATGGGCCGAGGCCGAATCCGGGGTGAAGGCCCGGGTGATCCGGGCCCTGGCCCGGGAGTGGGCCGCCAAGCGCACCGTGCTCTCCGGAGGCTCCCGCGGCGGGGAGGGCGGGGCCTGCCGCCAGGCCTACGGCACGGAATGGGCCCGGATGATGGTGCTGCTCCAGGCCATGCAGGGGCTGGGCACACCGGGCCGCAGCATTTGGGGCACCACCATGGGGGCCCCCTCCGAGTCCAAGACCTGGTTTCCGGGATAGGCCGACCTGAAAGGCCGCATCGCGACGTCCAACGAGGCCGAGTATCTTCCGTTCTACCCCCCCAA
>JBJKPT010000142.1:0-2031 GCA_046706045.1 Desulfobacterales bacterium | reverse complement strand
AAGAAAGGCGCCTATTTCATCCAGAAGCCGTTTGCCCCGGAAACCGTGCGCGACACGATCCGGGACATCCTGGGCGCGGGGGTTTCCGATGCGTGACGATTTAAACGAACTTTTGAGCGCGAAGATCATCGAGATTCTCGAAAAACTGGCCTTTGTTTTCGCAGAACCCGTGGAGGCGGCCGACGATGGGTTCGACGGCGAGACGATCTCCATGGAGGCAGCCTTCACCGGGCCTTTTTCCGGTTCCGTGGGCCTGGAATTCGAAGCCGGCGTCGTTGCGGAACTGGCCGCCAACATGCTGGGGCTCGAGGACCCGGAGGATTTGACGCCCGAGCAGCGGACCGATGCCCTCAAGGAGGCCCTGAACATCATCTGCGGCAATATCCTGCCGGTCATCGCCGGCAAGACGGCCGTGTTCCATATCGCGGCCCCGGCATTTCCCGGCGTCGGTCCGGCGGCCCGGGCCGATGCGGCGAAGGCCGTGGTCTCCCTTCGAATGGATGAGGGCCGGTGCGTGGTCTACTTGTTCGTGAACGGTGAACCGCATGGGGCGTCGGGCGGCGGTGCAACATGATTCGCGGCAATCCGAACCGAAAGGAAACGGCAATGATTCGGGTGCTCATCGTTGACGATTCGGCGGTGGTCCGGAAGGTCATGACCGAGGAGTTGTCGAAATTTGACGACATCGAGATCGTCGGCACTGCCGTCGATCCGTACGTGGCGCGGGACAAGATCGTCAACTTGAAGCCGGACGTCATCACCTTGGACATGGAGATGCCGCGCATGGATGGGCTCTCGTTTCTGGCCAAGCTCATGCGCCACCATCCGATGCCGGTGGTGGTGTTGAGTTCCCTCACCCCGAAAAACAGCGAGATCGCCTTGAAGGCCCTGGACCTGGGAGCCGTCGAGGTGATGTGCAAGCCCGGTGCGGCGTATTCCCCCAAGCACATCACCCAGCCCCTGGTCCAGGCCATCCGCGCGGCCGCCGTGGCCCGGATCCAGAAGGCTCCGGCGGCACCGGCCGCGGCCGCGATTCCGATCCGCACCGAAGCCCTGCTGACCCAGACCACCCAGAAGGTCATCGCGATCGGCGCATCCACGGGCGGCACCAAGGCCATCGATGCCGTGCTGCACGAAATGCCGCGCACCGCCCCCGGGATCGTCATCGTCCAGCACATGCCGGAAAATTTTACCACCTCGTTTGCCAAACGGCTCAACGAGACCTGCGAGATCGAGGTCCGGGAAGCCCGGGACGGCGATCACGTGGTGCCGGGGCTTGCCCTGATCGCGCCGGGAAACCACCACATGGTGCTGCGTCGCAGCGGGGCGCAGTATCTCGTGAAAATCAAGGATGGGCCGAGGGTCCATTACCAGCGGCCCGCCGTGGACGTACTGTTTCAGTCGGTGGCCAAGGTCGCCGGCAAATACGCCGTGGGGGCGCTGTTGACGGGCATGGGCGCCGACGGCGCCAAGGGACTTCTGGCCATGCGCGAGGCCGGGGCCCACACCCTGGCCCAGGACGAGGCCACGTGCATCGTCTTCGGCATGCCCAAGGAAGCCATCAAACTTGGCGGGGCCGCGGAGGTGGTGCCCCTGTTCAACATGGCACGGACCATCATCAAATCGCTCCAGCAGTAATGCGGTGCCGGGCCTTTGCGCGCCGGAATCCGCCGTGGAAGGAGACCTCGTCATGAGCTCGATCAACGGTATTTTTGAAATCGGTCTTTCGGGTCTTCAGGCCGAGCAGCTCGCCATCCAGGTAACGGGCAACAACGTGTCCAACGCCAACACCCCCGGGTATTCCCGCGAGGTGGTCAACCTGGCCACGAACCCGACCGTCGATTCGAGCGCCGGGCCGATCGGCACCGGTGTCACCGCCGAGAACATCACCCGGATCTTCAACAGCTACATCAATTCCCAGCTCAACGCCGCCACCCAGGACATGAGCCGATGGGAGACCCAGAACAACACCATGCAGGAAGTGCAAACGGTCTTTAACGACGCCAACGGGGCAGGGCTCAATCAGGCCAT
>JBJKPT010000141.1:0-4683 GCA_046706045.1 Desulfobacterales bacterium | reverse complement strand
AAGCACTCCTTCATCCGGCAGATCCTCGGCGTCACCAGGGGGGTCCCCGGCATGATCTCCTTTGCCGGCGGGCTGCCGAGCCCCGAGTCCTTTCCCAAGGCGGAGCTCGCCGAGCTCTTCGCCCGGGTGATCCGGGACGAGGGAGAAGATGTCCTGCAATACGGGGCCAGCGACGGGGACAAGATTTTCAAGGACCGGATCAGGGACTTTGAAGAGGTCCCCTATCTGTCCGACGAGGAACTGATGATCACCGTCGGTTCCACCAACGCCATCTACTACTTTACCCGGACCTTCATCGATCCCGGGGACATCGTTATCTGCGAAGCCCCTGGATTTCCGGGATCCCTGGCCGCCATGGAGGCTTGCGGGGCCCGCTTGGTCGGGGTTCCGATGGACGATCTGGGGATGATGCCCGATGCCTTGAGGGAAACCCTCGGCCGCTTGAAGGCTGGACGCCATCCGGTAAAATTTCTCTACGTCATCCCCGAATTCCAGAACCCCAGCGGAAAAACGATGGATCTCGAGCGCCGACGCGACATCGTTTCGATTGCGACGGAATACGGCTTGCCGATCCTTGAGGACCAACCCTACCGGGAGCTGCGCTTTGAGGGCAAGCGCGTCGTCACCCTCTGGGAACTGGCCCGCACCGAGTTCAACGATCCGAACCGGGTGACGATCGCCAAGTCGTTTTCAAAAATCCTCGGCCCCGGGCTGCGACTCGGATTTGCGGCCGGTCCGGCGGACGTCGTCGGCCCGATGGTGAAATGGGCACAGAAGGCGACGGTCAGCCCGGACTGCGCCACCCAGCGAGTTACGGCGCGCTTCATCGAAAGCGGACTCATGCACGGGCAAATCGCCAAAATCATCGATCTCTATCGCCCCCGGCGCGATGCGATGCTCGCGGCCCTCGGCGCCAACATGCCGGCGGGTGTGCACTGGACGATCCCCGAAGGGGGCATGTTCATCTGGCTGACCCTCGGTTCCGGCGTCGACACGGATCAATTGTTCGATCGGGCCATCAAAAACAAGGTGGCCTTTATTCCCGGCAGCCGGTTCTATCCGGAAGGAACGGCCAAAACCCATGAGCTTCGACTGAATTTCTCCTATGCCGATAGCGCCCGGATCGATGAGGGCATCCGGCGCCTTGGCCAATTGGTCTAAACAAAAAATCCGTCCCCACCGAAACGATCCCGCCGCCTTTCCAATGCCGCCTTCCCGGATTCGATGCCGGCGCATCGCTTTTGTCTCGATTTTCATCCCGCAAACGATTATGAATTTGTATCGTTTCCGGGCGTGTTGACGTGAAACGATCCGTTCGGCGGAAAAGATGCCCGACCGGCGCGGTGATCCCGGGCGTACACGCGGTGACGCGCAGAAATGGTCACGGCGCCGGGGCCGCAAGGCGCGAGAAGCGATAAAATCCGGCATATTTGGGCGCCGGGCAAAGCGAGCGGTCCTGGACGGCTCGGCCATCGAAAGCCTTTGCCATTTCGCCCATGACCACTTGGTAAACGACCAAATGCTGCGGCTCCCTCCCGCGGGTGCCTTCAGGATAAGAAACACCATGGATAAAGAAACCGTCAAGCCGGCGCTCGCCTCCGGGGACAACGCCGGCACCGCAACGCCTTCCCCTTCCGAGGCCCCCGGCAAGAGCGGCGCTCGAAGCCCGGGGGGGAAAAAAATGGCCGCGCTCTCCATGGCGGCCCTGGGCATTGTCTACGGGGACATCGGCACGAGTCCCCTGTATGCCCTCCGGGAGGCCTTCTACGGGGACTACCGGGTCGCCGTCACACCCGACAACGTGCTGGGTGTCTTGTCCCTGATGTTCTGGTCCCTGGTCATCATCGTCAGCATCAAATACCTCACCTTTATCCTTCGCGCGGACAATCGCGGCGAAGGCGGGGTCATCGCCCTGACCGCGCTGCTCTTGGGCCCTTCGACGGCCTCGCGCAAGGGCCGGTGGTTTCTGGTGGCCATGGGGCTTTTCGGCGCCTCCCTGCTTTACGGCGACGGGATGATCACGCCGGCCATCTCGGTATTGAGTGCCATCGAGGGGCTTCGAAACATCACGCCGTCATTGGAACCGTTTGTGGTGCCGACGACCGTGGTGATTCTGGCGACCCTGTTCCTGGTCCAGCACCGCGGCACCGCCAGGGTCGGATCCGTCTTCGGGCCCGTGATCCTCACATGGCTGGTGGTCATCGCCTTTTGGGGGGTAAGAGCGATCCTCGCCTGCCCCCAGGTGCTCGCGGCCGTATTCCCCTGGTATGGTATCGCTTTTCTCATGTACCACCGGGGCCAAGGGTTTCTGGCGCTGGGAGCGGTTTTTCTGGTGGTTACGGGCGCCGAGGCCCTTTATGCGGACCTGGGGCATTTCGGCTCCCGCCCCATCCGCCTGACCTGGTTTGCCTTTGTGCTGCCCGCGCTTTTGCTGAACTATTTCGGCCAGGGGGCCAAGTTGCTGCTGTCCCCTTCGGCCGCCATGCATCCCTTTTACGCCCTGGTGCCTGCCTGGGCTTTGATCCCCATGGTGGTTCTGGCCGCCGCGGCCACCATCATCGCCTCCCAGGCGGTCATCAGCGGGGCATTCTCCCTGACGCGGCAGGCCATCCAGATGGGGTTTCTGCCGCGGCTCCGGATCGTGCACACCTCGGCCCATCATCAGGGCCAGATCTACCTCCCGCCGGTAAACTGGGCACTCATGATCGCCTGCATCGGCCTGGTCCTGGGTTTCCGGTCGTCCAACGGGCTCGCCGCGGCATACGGGGTCGCGGTCACCTCGACCATGCTCATCTCCACGATTCTTTTTTTCCACGTGGCCTATCTCGGCTGGAAATGGCCGCTTCCGGCCATCGGCGCCCTGACCGGTTTTTTCCTGATCGTGGATATCACCTTCTTTGCCGCCAACCTGAGCAAAATATTGCACGGCGCCTGGTTTCCGCTGGTCATCGGCGGCATGGTCTTTACCCTGATGGTCACCTGGCGAAAGGGCCGGGATTACCTCTGGGCGCAGATCCAAAAACAGGCCCTTCCCTTCGATCGCTGGTGGTCGGAGATTTCGGCGACCCAGCCCCTGCGCATCGGCCGCAAGGCGATTTTTCTTACAGGAAACCCGAATATTGTCCCGTTTGCCCTGATACACAACCTGACCCACAACCAGGTCCTTCACAGCGAGGTGGTGATTCTTTACTTTGCAACCGAAAACGTCCCCCGGGTAGCACTGGACCAGAAGGTGACGGTGGATCGGCTGGGAGGCGGCTTCTTCCGGGTAACGGCGCACTTCGGCTTCATGGAAAATCCGGACATCGCCAAAGTCTTCGCGCTCATGCGCGATCAGGGGTTGGATTACCGGCCGGAAAACACCAGCTTTTTCCTGGGCCGGCAGACCTTGTTGATCAGCGAAAAACCGGCGATGGGGGCCTGGCGGGCAAAGCTCTTCGCCTACATGTCGCGAAACGCGCTGGATGCCGCGACCTTTTACGAGATTCCGCCGGAGCAGGTCATGGAGGTCGGCGTGCAATTGCCGCTGTAGCAATGGATGCGTCCCTGGGGCCATCCGGAAATGGGGGATCATATGGTTTCAAAAAAACACGCTGAGCGTATCTACCAGTTGAAAATCACGCTGGTGGGATCGAAGCCGCCGATTTGGCGGCGGATGCTGGTTGCGGACAATATCCCTTTGCGACGTCTTCACTGGGTGCTTCAGGTCGGGATGGGCTGGACGAACAGCCACATGCACCAGTTCGTCATCGGAGACACGATTTTCGGTTCCAAAAACGAGAACGATTTCTACGACTTCGGCCCCAAGTTAGAAGACGAAAACAACTGCCGCCTGTCCCAGTTATTGCATCAGAAAGGCGATTGGCTGCGATACGAATACGATTTCGGTGACGGATGGGTCCATCGGGTCCTCCTTGAAAAAGTGCTCCCGAACACTCCCCGGACAGAGGTGCCGAAAAGCGTCACGGGGAAACGGGCGTGCCCCCCCGAGGATTGCGGGGGCATCTACGGGTATGAGCACCTTGTCGAGGCCCTATACGACGAATCCCATCCGGAACACTCGGACATCGTGGAATGGATGGGGGAAGAGTTCGACCCGGAATTTTTCGACAGCGGGGCGGTCAACGCCCAATTCGCGGAGCGTTTCAGGTAGCATCCGTCGCCGGCACTGCCCTGTGAGGAAATCGTAATCCGCCAGGGCTGCGTGCCGTGACGCGTACCCGAAGTCGGAACCCGTCTGCGACCCCACCCGAAACGCAGGTCGCGATTGGCGACTTGAACCGGGCCCGTGGAGTTCTTCCGGCATGGCCTGCGACCATCAATCGTTTCCGGGTTCCGGGCGGGAATCATCGGCCTCTTGCGCCGGAATCGCCGCGGGATCGGCGTGGGACGAAAACCGAATAAATATTTTTTCGTCTTCCCCATCGACTCTCGGGCTGCTCCGGGTCCAATCGAAAATCCGGCAGGCATCGGAATCCCCCGACGGAA
Organism: Desulfobacterales bacterium; assembly: GCA_046706045.1. Taxonomy (GTDB): domain Bacteria; phylum Desulfobacterota; class Desulfobacteria; order Desulfobacterales; family JBDRRP01; genus JBJKPT01. Next base: position 195 of record JBJKPT010000141.1, on the reverse strand, counting down.
ATGAGCATTCGATAAACGGCATCAGGGGATCGCCGGCCATCGACTTCAGGTTGATCATGATGGCGGATTTGCTCGGAAAACGGTCGAATTCAAGCAACTGCACCAGGTAGACGGTGCACGCGCCGCCGAAAAAATCGGTGTTTTTCCGATAGTCCACCAACCTTTCGCGAAACCGCTTCACTGCCGTTTCCAGGC
>JBJKPT010000140.1:0-5939 GCA_046706045.1 Desulfobacterales bacterium | reverse complement strand
TCCCTGACCAACGCCATCGAGCTCGGCGTGGCGCGGGGGACCGTCACGAGCACGGTGCTTCCCCTGTTTCACTGCGCCCAGCAGGCATTTGTCTTGAGCGCTTTTCATCTCGGGGGGCAGGTGACGTTGTTTCGCGGCTTCGATCCTGGAATGCTTCTGGAAGCCATCGAACGCGAAAAAATTGAGACGCTGCTGTGCCTTCCCGCCATGTACCGGGCCTTGCTCGATCATCCGAAGATAAAAAGCGTCGATCTGAGCTCGGTGAGAAATTGCGTCTACGCCATGGCCCCCATGGATCGCCGGACCCTTGCGCAAGGCATCGAAACCTTCGGTGCCGATTTCCTGCTCGGCACGGGGCAAACGGAATTCTTTCCCTCCACCAATACGTTCCGCCCCGAATGGCAACTGAAAAAGCAAGGCAACTATTGGGGGGAATCGGCCCTGACATTGGACACGGCCGTCATGGACCCCGAGGGAAACCGGTTGCCAAAAGGACAAATCGGGGAAATTGTCTGGCGGGGGCCCGCGGTCATGAACGGTTATTTGAAGAACGACCGGGCAACCCTCGAAAGCCGTGCTTTTGGATGGCATCACTCGGGGGATCTGGGCTATTTCGACGAAGATAATCTTCTCGTCTTCATCGACCGGGAAAAGGACATGATCAAGACCGGCGGCGAAAACGTTCCTTCCATCAAGGTGGAACGAGTGCTTCTCAGCGACCCGGGGATCCTGTCTGCGGCCGTGGTCGGATTGCCGCACCCCCGGTGGGTGGAAGCGGTGACCGCGTTTGTCGTCCGCCGCGAGGGCGCAACCCTCGCCGAGCAGGATGTCGTGGATTTATGCAAGCGCGAACTGGGCGCATTCGAGGTCCCCAAGCGGGTGGTGTTTATCGACCAGCTGCCGATGACGTCCACGGGGAAGATTCGAAAGAATATTCTTCGGGAAAATTTTGGAAAATTGTATACGGAGTGATCCTTTTTCGTTGAAAAATGACGGCTGTCGGGATTTCCGACATGCAGCCCCCATCATCAAAACGGCATCGTGCCCATGAAAAAAAACACACAAGAGACGCCTTCTCGCAGCGCGATCCGTCGGCAACGGGAAAAGGAGCAACGGTTCGAAACCATCCTTCGCGCCGCCGAGACGCTCTTCACGGAGAAAGGCTATCATAAAACCGCCATCAACGAGATCGCGGACCTGGCGGAAGTCTCCGTGGGAACGGTGTATTTTTATTTCAACGGCAAGGAAGATCTCCTGGCCCGCATCACCGAAGAAATCGGCATGGAGCTGAGAAAGCTGGTGGGGAAAAAATTCGAGGCCGCCAAATCGGGGTTGACGGGTTTTAAGGAGGCCGGCCTCTCGTTTTTCAGGGATTTCTGTCTCCCGCATCCGGGCAAGGTCGCTCTTCTTTTCCGGGAGGCCGTGGGTCTCAGCGAAACCGTGGAAACATGCCGCAAGCGGCTCTTTCTGGACCTCACCAAAGATGTGGAAAACGCCCTGTGCCGGATCGCCGATGAAGAAGCCACCCCGTTCGCCTCGGCCATGACCCCGGAAGTCATGGCCGTGTGCATCGCGGGCATCTACGAACGGGTCGCCTACCACTACCTGTTGTGGAACGACCACCCCGAAAACGATCCGCCCGCGGATATCATGGAAGTGGGAAACAAGGCCGTATCGTTTCTCATGGGCGGGGTGACCGCGTTGCTCGCATCGAACAAATGATGCTTTCCATCCCCGGCAAGGGAACGACGGCAACGGGTTCATCCATTATTCTTCTTTGCCGGAGCCTATCAGCGGGACATCTTTATCTATCGAAAAAAAGACCAAATACACGATTTCGTCTCTTTCATCGATGTATTGCCGTTTTCGCAGCGATTGCAGGAGCTCTCCCCCTTTTTCTTCGCGGATCATGGTAAGAAATAGCCTCTTCCCCTTATACCCGGGTTTGTTTTCGCGAAAAAGATAGGTTGCGTGTGGATTGGACCGCAAGTTGTGATGCGTCAGCCGGTCGCGCATGATCATGGCAATCGTGCCGTCGTCCATGACGTGCGGGCGTGAATAGACCGCTGCATCCACCTTCCCGTCCCGATCCGCCGTCGCCAGAACCCCGAATCCCTCGGTATCCTCGAAATACGTTTTCAGTGACACGTCATCCTCCTTCGGTAACTTGGGATATTCTGTTATTTCATATCCGTCCCGGGATCGGCAATTTCGCGTGACGTCAAGGCAGGCGGACGATTTGAACCGGAGGAATAGCTCGGCTATTTCGAGGATTCAAATCAAGGCGCCCAAGGCAGTAATCGCGTAAATGGGCCGTTTTGGGACGGACACCGCAAGCGTCGATCGCGACGTTAACCCAACCATGGGTCCTGAAAGGGCGTCGTCAAGGAAAGTTGAAATTTTTTCGGCCGGCCGCTTCCATGACCGTGCCCCGATTTGCGGCCGCTCCCCCCCGGCTGTACCCGTTTGGGATTCCAGCCGATTGCGGCTCCCCCAGTTCACGAATCTTCGTACTTCCGGATGATAAGACTCGCATTCTGGCCGCCAAATCCGAACGAATTGGACATCACCGTTTCCGGGGCGGTTTGGCGGGGCCGGTTCGGAACGTAGTCGAGATCGCACTCCGGGTCGGGTTCCGTGTAGTTGATGGTGGGAGGTACCATCCCCGTCCGGATTGCCTTTATGGAAGCAATCGCTTCAACGGCTCCCGCTGCGGCGATCATGTGCCCGGTGGCGCCTTTTATGGAACTCACGGGAATGCGGAAGGCCTTTGCACCGAAGACATCTATTATGGCCTTGGTTTCCACGCGGTCCCCCAGGACCGTGGCGGTTCCGTGGGCATTGATGTAGTCGATGTCTTCCGGGGCCAGGCCGGCACGGGCAAGGGCTCGGCGCATGCAATGGACTTCGCCGGATGCATCGGGCCGTGGCGCCATGACGTGAAACCCGTCCCCGCAGTTGCCGCAGCCGAGAATTTCCGCCAGGATGGGGGCGTTTCGGGACCTCGCGTGATCGAGGGTCTCCAGGACCAGCGCCCCGGCGCCCTCGCCCATGACCATGCCGTCGCGGTGCCGGTCGAAGGGCCGGCTGGCGTGGCCCGGGTCGTCGTTTCTCGTGGACAGGGCTTTCGCTGCGGAAAGAGAAGCCAATACGAGCGGGCAATACAGAGATTCCGACGCGCCGGCCAGAATGACATCTGCTTCGTGCGCCTGCAAAAGGTTCAAGGCCAGGGCGATGGTGTCGGTTCCCGTGGCACAGGCAGTGCTCAAGGTGAGGGAGGGTCCTTGCAGGCCATGGCGAATCGCGATCTGGGCGGCGGCCATGTTGGGGAGCATCTTGGGCATGAAATGCGGGCCGACCCGCGCCCGGGTGCTCGAAAGGTACTTGGTCTGTTCTTCCGTAACGGTGATGATTCCTCCCGTCGTGGTGCCAAAAACGACGCCGACGTTGAAGAGATCTTCCGAATCGAACGCGATGCCGGCGCCTTCGAACGCCATATCGGCCGCGACAAGCGCAAAATGAATGAAGCGGTCGGTTTCACGGACCAGCTTCCGGGGCAGAAAGTCAAGGGGAGAGAAGTCCTTGACCTCGGCGCCGATCCGGCAGGGAAGGGACGCGCCGTCGAAGAGAGTGATCTCGTCGACCCCGCATTCGCCCGCCATGAGACGGCGCCAGAAGGTTTCGACGCCGACACCCAGCGGTGTTTGGGCGCCCATTCCCGTAACGACGACCCTTCGTTTCACTTCTCGACCCTTTTGACGGCCGCGCGCGGCCTCGACGGCGGATCCCGCCGCTTTTTTCGCCGGCGGATCCGTCCCGTGCATGCTACAGCCCGTTATCCCCTCTCCAGAAGCCCCCGGGAAAGATCCCCGGCGGCCTGCTCCTTCATCTTGTAATGAATCTTTTTTCCCGTCGCGGTGTAGGGGAGCGATTCCACGAATCGATAGTAACGCGGCTTCTTGTACCGCGCGAGCATGGGGTGGTGGCGGCAGTGCTCGCTCAGGTCCTTGGCCTCGAGGGACGGATCGGACTTGATCACGTAGGCCACGACCGCCTCCCCGCGCGTTTCATCCGGGACGCCCACCACCACGCTCTCCTGCACCTTGGGGTGCTGATTCAGGATTTCTTCCACCTGGACGGGATGGATGTTTTCTCCTGCAGAGATGATCAGATCATCCTTTCTTCCCATGATGGTGATGAATTCGTCTTTGTCCCAGGTGCCGAGGTCTCCGATATAGACCCAGCCCTTGTAAAAGACCCGCTCCTGCTCCACGGAGTTGTTGAGATAGGCATAGGTCGTCTTTGCCGGGGCCCGGACGATGATTTCGCCGGTCTCCCGGTTGTCTTTCGCCACGAATTCATCGGGCTCGGCCCGCCGGTCGGGATAGATCTTCACGACGGCGACATCGTCGTCCGTGCAGGCGCGGCCGGCCGATCCGGCCATCTGGGGCAGGTCGTAGGGCCGCAGGAAAGTATTCCAAAACGCCTCGGACGTGCCGTACCCGTTGAAGATGTTGGGGGTGAGCACCTCCTGGAACCTGAGGCAGGCTTCCCGTTCGAGGGGGGCGCCCATGGTGACGATGCCCTTGAGCCGGCTCAGGTCCCGGGGCTTTTTGACCTGCAGGTCGTGGAGGAGCTTGAGCATGGGCGGGGCGCCGATGAGGAACGTCAAGCCGTAGGTTTCGACATGGTCCAGGCATGTCCGTGGAGTGAACTGGCGCAAAATGACCGATTCGGCGCCCACGTACAGGGTGGGGTTCGGGCCTCCGGCATGCAATCCGCCCCGGTGAAACCACGGCGTCATGTTCATGGTCTTGTCGTTGGGCGAGAGGGGAAAGTGCATGATCACGTCGTGGGCCGAGAGCACGTCGTTGATGTTGTTGATCGGCACCCCCTTGGGCATCCCCGTGGTACCGGACGTATAGAGCCGGGTCGTCTCGTCGTAGATGTGCAAGGGCCGGGAAATGGCGAGCGGGATGTCCGGTCGGTCCGCCACATAGTCCGCGTAAGTGACGGAGCCGGCCAAAGGCGCTTCCTTTCCGAAGGGATCCACCATGATGACCCTTTTGGGCGTGTGCTTGGCCATGTTCAGCGCTTTTTCCGCCATTTCCTTGATTTCGACATCGTAGACATAGACGGCGGGCTTGCTGTCATCGAGGATGTAGGCCGTTTCTCCGTAGGCCAACCGGAAATTGATGGGGCAGTTCACCGCGCCGATCTTCTGGGGGGCAAGGTAGAGGAAGACGAACTCGGCGCAGTTGTAGAGCTGGTACATGACCACGTCCTGCCGGTCCACGCCGTCGGCCAAAAGGGCATGCGCCAGCCGGTTGGCTTCGGCGTTCACCTCGGCATAGGTCCAGGTCCTTTCGCGCAACGGGCAGGTGAGCGCCGGCCGGCCGCCGGACCGCCGCACATTGCGCAAGAATCCGTTGAGGTAGGTGAACTCGTTTTCAAAGGTGTCCTTGAACATGTCCGCGTCATAGGTAAAATTTCTCTGAGACACTTTGGAACCTCCTTTTCAAATGGAGTCCGGCCCGGCAGGGCCCACCGGGCAGAAAGGCCTTCCGCGTATTCCTCAGTTAAACTTTTTCCAATGTCGCCGTTCAATCAAGCTGCCTTGGGACAACATAGACCCCTTTTCCGGCCTTCCCGCAACTCATTTCGAAAAACCGGCATGTTGGAACCCTCCGCGATAACTCGTGCGTCCCCTGTGCCCTTTCTTTAGTTCACACCGGTGCCCGGCTCGTATTCGATGACCATCTCTTGTCCCCGCGCCAATACGTCACCCGGAAAAGCGCAGGACTTCCGAATGGTTAGATCCATATGGACGACGGTCAATACCATGACCGCTGAAACGTCGTTCGTTTCATCATTTCTCATCTCATGAACGAATCGCAGGACCTTCTCCCTCATCTCGAGAACGCCCGAGCGAATGGTGA
>JBJKPT010000139.1:0-2495 GCA_046706045.1 Desulfobacterales bacterium | reverse complement strand
ATCCAGTAGTAGTAGCCGTCGATCCGCAAACGGTGCTCCGGGATGTCGTTCACCACCCCGTCCTTGCCGTCGTACTGGGTGTGAAAGCTGTAGCGCGGGTGGGGGGAGAGGAGCTGGAGCGGATACCGCGCGATTTGCGCCGTGCACCGGTGCCCTTCCCAGGACGGGATGTACGTGGGAATCGGTGGCCGCTCGGGATCGTCCGGCGCGAACCGCTTCAGGCTGGAGGCCTCGAATTCCAGCTTGCCGCTCTGGGTCTGGAGCCCGGACCGCCATTGGGCCGTGTAATCGGAGGGCAGCGGTGAGAGTTCCGGCACGTCCTTTTTCCGGCCTTCGGCGAACCACCGGTAGGAAACCGGCGCCCTCAGGGCCTCTTCCGGGGCCGGCACGACGTAGTAGCCCTTTTTGAAGAACTTCTTCCAGGAGATGACCGCCGGCAGGTCGCTCGCGTCGAAGAGCCGCCGGCACCATTGCAATTCGGTCATCCCTTCGGAATACGGGGCCGCAAGCCCCAGCCGCTGGGAAAGTTCCAGAAAAATCCGGTAATCGGATTTCGATTCGCCGAGGGGCGCGATGCACCGGTGCTGCATGGTGATGATGCGGTGGTTCCACTGGATGAACTGGTGGTGGCTGTAGCCGCCGGAGTTGGCGGTCTCGCCGATGTCCCAGCGCTCGAAGTTGGTGCAGGCCGGAAGCAGAACGTCGGCGAATTTGGCTTCCCCTTCAAACCAGATGGACTGGTTCACCACAAACTCCAGGTTGTCGCTGCGGTAGGCCCGGGCGTAGCGGTTGGCGTCGGCCATGGTGCCGAAGTGGGAGCCGCCGTATTTGTAGTACATCTTCACCGTCGAGTGCCCCGGGGCCGGGTAGGCGAACTTCTTGAACTGTCCCTCGATGCTCCGCGGATCCGTGGGGTAGCCCTCGCAGGCCCCGTTTAAAATCGCCTCGGGGATGCGCAGGCGGGGAATCATCTGGGCCACGGTGTTCATGGTCGGCAACTGGGGCATTCGCTGGTACATGCTGATCCGAAGCCCGGTGCCGTCCAGGTCCCCGGACATGCCGCCTTCGGCATACCCCGGGAAGTAGAAATGGGTGTCGACCGGCGCCCCCTGCTGGAGGCAACCCATGTTGACACCGGGTTTTCCCAGGCCCTGCATGGCCATGAGGCAGACCATGGCGCGGGCCCACTCGATCCCCGAGGCGCTGCGGCAGGCCCCGCCGAAACCGACCAGTCCGCCCGGCGAGAGATACGTCTTCTTCCGCCCCCATTCCCGGGCCAGGGCCCGGACCTCCCGGGCCGGCACGTTGGTTTCCGGCTCCTGCCACTCCGGGGTCTTGGCCGCCCCGTCCGCCGCCCCCAGGATGTAATCGCGCCATTTTTCGAATCCGGTGGTGCGCTCCGCGACGTAGCCCTTGTCGTAGAGGTCCTCGGTGATCCAGACATGGGCGATGGCAAGGGCCATGGCGCTGCCCGTGTCCGGGCGGGGGGCGATCCACTTGCCTCCCAGAAGGGCCGCCGTGTGGTTGAAGTACGGATCGATATGGACCATCCGGATGCCCAGCTCCTTGGCCCACTGCCGCCGGACGGTTCCCTCGAAAGCGCCGTAGACCCCGCTGGTGGCTTCCGGGTCGCTGGACCAGAACACGATCATCTCGCATTCTTTCAGGCAGTCTTCGATGGTGCCGTAGGTGTCCGAGGCGCCGTTTCGCATGCTGTTTCCCCAGTGGTGCATGGCCCCCCAGTACCAGCCTTCCCAGCTGTCGGGGTTGTGAACGATCTGGCTCGAGCCGATGGAGTTCATGAACCGGGCCCGGGCGCTCAGCCAGTAGCCGATGTTTCCCCAGCTGTGGTGCGACCCGCTTCCGTTCATGATGGCGCCGGGGCCGTGGCTCGCCTTGACCCGCTGGATCTCCCGGGCGACGATGTCCAGGGCCTCGTCCCAGCCGATCCGCACGTAACCGGACGTGCCGCGATTGCGGCAATGGCGATCGCCTTCCGGATCGAAATCGACCCGCTTCATCGGGTAAAGGAGCCGGTCCGGGGTGTAGATCAAAGACTTCAGGGCAAAGGTGTACGGGTTCACCGTCCCTTTTCGGGGGGGCGTGAAGGTCCTGCCCCGTGCCGTGATGGTCCAAGGGGCGGCGTCTTTTTCGTCAAACTCGATCGGGGTGATGCGGATGATCCTGCCGTGCTTCACATGGACAAAGACCGGACCGCCGTTGGTGTTGTTCGTGTAACGGACCACGGCCTTTCCCATGCGCTTCCCGCAGGCCGGATGCGGGCGCCATTGCCGGAGCCGGTCCACGGTGTGGATGAACCAGATGGCGAGATCGTCCGGGCCTTCCAGTTCCATCCGGAAGTTTTTCCTGGCGTTGATCTGTTTCAGGTGATCGCCGGGGGCGGCCAGAAGCCCCAGGGCCGTGGCGGCGTCCTGGAAAATCAGCTGAACCTCGGCGGCCGGGCCGGACCCCGGGGGGCAATCGACCTTTCCGCC
>JBJKPT010000138.1:0-4558 GCA_046706045.1 Desulfobacterales bacterium | reverse complement strand
GGGGATTCTATCCATCCGGTTTCACGAGGCAGCGGGGCAACGGGTCCAAAGGGGAAGGGGCGGTTTTTTTCTCTTTCGTCTTTTTCTTTTTAAGACAAAATCGATCCCTGCGGACGAAGGCGCAGAGTTTGGGATTGTGGTATTCTTTGCAGTTCAGGGGGTTGTAAAGCGGGCATTCCGGATGTTTATCGGACATAAACCGTCGTCCCTTTCCCTGGCTTCGAATTTGCCTCCCATTCTTTTCTGATTATCATGAACCGGTCGATATCTCAAGGAATCGTATGCAGTCACCGGGTTCCCAAGGGCATGGGGTTTTGACAATCGAGCGCGCCCCGTGTAATAAGCAACGCGAAATGCCGTTTTTTAGGGTCGTGGAAAATACAGATCGCCATCCATGAATGAATACACCCCCACAAAAGAGGATCTGGTACGGATCGCGGACGGTCTCCGCGGCCTGATCGAAGCCGCCCGCAGCCTTCCCTTGGCTTCGGACGAGCGGTTCGATGACTGGGCCAGGGCCGTGGCCGCCATCCGGCAACAGCTTGACGAAGAGATCGTCCGGGTCGCCGTGGTCGGCTCCATCAAGTCCGGGAAAAGCACTTTTTCCAATGCCCTCTTCAAAGGGGATTACCTGAAACGGGGCGCGGGGGTCGTCACCTCCATCGTAACCCGTATCCGCCGCGGCGACCGTCTCCGGGCCGTTCTTCGGTTCAAGTCCTGGGAGACCATCAATGCCGACATCGCCCAGGCCCTTCAGCTGTTTCCCGCCGACATCCATCCGAAGGAGGATCGGGCCTGGGATATCCGGCGATCCGAGGACCGGCAGGCCCTGGCCCGCGCCCTGGATTCGGCGGGCGAGGCCCTGTTGACCGCCGACGGCACCCTCAATGTCAATTGCGCCTTGCTGTCCCTGTATCTGGCCGGCTATGACCGGATCCGACAGGCCAATCCGGACGGGGCCGAACGGATCGTCTTTATCGATGCCGAATTCGCCCGGCACCGGGATTTCGTCGGCGACGACACCCTGGCCGTGTTTTTAAGCGACGTGGGCCTTGAAATCACCGGTGCCCCCATAAACGGCGCCATCGAGATCGCCGATTGCCAGGGAAGCGACTCGCCCAACCCCCTGCATCTGGCCATGATCCAGGAATACCTGATGCAGACCCACCTGATCGTCTACGTGATCAGCAGTCGCACGGGGCTCCGGCAGGCCGACATTCGATTCCTGTCGATGATCCGCAAGATGGGCATCGTCGGCAACGCGCTGTTTGTCGTCAATTGCGATCTCGGCGAACACGAATCCCTCGAAGACCTCGAACGGCTCATCGGCCGCGTGCGCTCGGAGCTCGGGGTGATCGTGCCCGCGGCCGACATTTTTGCTTATTCCACGCTCCTGAATCTCTATCGAGGCCTGTCGGCGGCGTTGCCGGAAAAGGAACGGCTGCGGCTCCGCACCTGGGAGACGGAGCAACGCCTGATCGCGTATTCCGATGAGCAGACCCGGCGATTTGACGCCGCGTTCTTCGGACGGCTCTCCTCGCAACGCCTGAGCTTGTTGTTTGAAAACCATGTGGAACGGCTCGACGTCATCACCACCGGCATCGAACAGTGGGCCCGGATCCGGCAGGAACTCCTCGGCAGCGATGCCGACGGCGCCAGGGATCTCCTGGAAAAGCTCGCGATCCAACGAAAGCGCCTGGAGAAGGTGCGTTCTCTTGTGCAGAGTACCCTGGCGGGCACGGCCGAGAAGATCAAAAAAGAGTTGCGCGTCGATATCGACCAGTTTTTCGGAACGGCCCATGAGCGGATTCTGCATCAGATCCGCGAATTCGTCGAACGCTACGAAGCGCCCCTTGATCGTTACGAAAAGAAGCTGGAGATCGCCGGATTTGCCAACACCTTCTACGTGGTGTTTCAGGATTTTCGACAGGATCTGGAGGGGTTCACCGCCGAGTCGATTCAGCCCCAGGTCGTCCGGTTCGCCCGTGCCCTGGAGGTGCGCATCATCGAAGCGCTTGAAGGCATCGCCGAACCGTTTCAGGCCATGACCCGGGAGCGGTTCGCGGAATTTGCCGCCACCTTTCGGCTGACCGACCGGATCGCCCCGGGCAGTGAACGAAATGCCTCGGCACTGGTGGATCTTGCGAGCCTCAAGCGGATGGTCGGTTTGGCTCTGCCGTCCATGTCCACCGCCATCCGCTACTCGGCGCGGGTGCGTACCGAGGCCGTTGTCCGGTTCGGGGTGTACTCCATGGCCAAAGTGATCCGGAAACTCCTGAAAAAACCGGCGCGACCCGAACGGGAAGAACACCTTCGCGCCCTCCGGGACGGCGTGCGCCGTCTCAAACGCGAAACCGACGAGGCCCTGGTGTTCCATTTCAAGAACTACCGGGAGAATTTCAAGTTCCAGTACATGTTCAAACTGGTTGATGTGGCCGTCGGCCAACTCGACGCCATCCTCCGGGAACGGTTCAACAGCGTGGATGCCGACCTGTCCGGCATCCGGGATCTCATGGCCCGGGAGGCGAACGAACGGGATGCGGTCTCCGGCCGCATCGCCGAAACCGCCCGCCTTTCCGGGGCGCTGATCCAGGACATCGACGGGATCCGTCAGGGCATCCGCATCCGGGCGCGGCGCAACTGATTGTGCCCGGGATGCCGCCGGTCCCGCCGTCATAGGAGGAATCGCCCATGAACGTCGGCAAAACCCGCAACATCGCCGTTGCCAACGAAAAAGGCGGCGTCGGCAAGACCGTCACCGTGATCAATCTGGCAGCGGCTCTGGCCGAACAGGGCAACCGCGTGCTGGCCGTGGACATGGATCCCCAGGCCCACATGACCCGGGGGCTGGGGGTCTCGGCAGACGGCGATGGCGTCACGGCGTACGATCTGATCAAGGATCGCAAGAGCGACCGGGCCGCCGAGGCCGTGACGGCCTCCGGCTGGCCGGGGCTCTCGCTGATTCGCGCCCATGAGGACCTCGCCGGGGCCGACATCGAGCTGGCCAACGAATACGGCCGGGAAAACCGGCTTCGGCGCGCCCTTGCCGGCATCGTCCCGGACTACGATTACATCCTGCTCGACACCCCGCCGAGCCTTTCCCTGCTCACCGTCAACGTCTTCGCCTTTGCCAACGAGGTGATCGTTCCCTGCCAGACCCACCCCTATGCCTTTGCCGCGCTGGAGGAGCTGTTCTCCACCGTCGCGGCCGTCCGGGAGGAGATCCAGCCGCAGTTGACGATCGCGGGGGTGGTGGCCACGATGTTCGACCAACGCACCCGCGTCGGCCAAGACGTGCTCGACAAGCTGCGCACGGATCCGCGTTATTGCGCCCGGCTGTTCCAGACGGTGATCCGGATCAACACCGCCATCGCCGAAAGCGCCAACGTCGGCAAGCCGGTGATCCATTTCCGGCGCACCAGCGCAGGTGCCGAGGATTACCGGGCCCTGGCCGATGAGGTTTCCGGCCGGCACGGATCGCAAGGGGCACCCCGTTGAAAAGAGATCGTTTCCGCTCCGGCCGGTCAATCGCCTCCGGGGGACGCGATCGCCCGGTATTCCGGAACGGGCAGCAGCCGCCATCGATCATCACCCTGCAACTCCAGGACGCGGGAGTGGTACGTCAGGAGACTGCTTCGATGGCCCACGCTGATGTAGTGGATCCCCAGCGATTTTAGCCTTTCGTAGAGGTGGGACTCGTCTTTGACGTCCAGAGCGCTGGTCGCCTCGTCCAGCACCGCGAATCCGGGTCGCCGGGTGAACAGACGCGCAAAGGCGAGCCGCTGCTGCTCGCCCAGGGAGAGGACGTCGGCCCAGTCCAGTTCCACATCGAATCCGCCCACCCGCTCGGGCAGGTCTTCCAGGCGCACCGTTTTGAGCACTTCCCGCAGTTCTTCTTCGGAAATCTTCCTTTCCAGCCGGGGATAGAGCAATTGGTCCCGAAGGGAGCCCAACAGCATGTACGGTTTTTGCGGCAGGAAGAATGTTTCCGAGAGCAGCGGCCGTGTCACGATCCCTTCGCCCTCGGTCCACAACCCGGCGATGGCCCGCAAGAGCGAGCTTTTCCCCACTCCGCTTTGACCAATCACGACCATGTCGTCCCCCCCCTCCAGGTCGACCGACAAATTCCGGATCAATTGACGTTGACCCTTGGGGGTGAGCAGGGTCAGGTGGTCCAGGGCGAACCGGTCCGCGGTTTTCAAGGCGATGCCGGCGGTCTTCGCCACCTCCGGCGCGATGGCGTCGGAGAAGGTCGAAAGCCGCTCCACGCCCGCGGCAAAGTTGGTGATGTCATCGATCTGGGAGACGATCAGGGAAAGGGCGCCGTAGACTTGCATAAAGGCGAAGTTGGCCTGGACCATGTCGCCGTAGTTGACCTTGCCGCTGAAATACTGGGGGAAAAGAACGAGGAAGGGGAGCACCACGGGAAGGTAGCTGTAGGCCGTCGTGAAAAAGGAGAGGTTCCGCTGCCAGCCGATGAGGAGGCTGAAGTTTTTCAGCACGTCCCGGAACCGGCTCGAGACATGGGCCACCTCCGGCTTCTCGCCCTGGTAGAAGG
>JBJKPT010000137.1:0-2885 GCA_046706045.1 Desulfobacterales bacterium | reverse complement strand
CCGGTGATCCGCGTACCGAATCCAAAACTGGCTTTTGCCCGGGTTCTCGAGGAGTTTCACCCCCCGGCCCGAAGACCGGTCGGGGTCCATCCCACCGCCGTCATCGCCGCGACGGTCGCGTTGGGGTCCGCCGTCGCCATCGGCCCGCATGTCGTGATCGGCGACCGGTCGGTGATTGGCGAAAGGGTCCAGTTGCATGCCGGGGTGGTGATCGGCGACGATGTCACCATCGGCGACGATACCGTGGTTCATGCCCACGTCACCATCGGCGACGGGTGTCGGATCGGTCACCGGGTGCGGATCAACCCCGGTGCGGTCATCGGAAGCGAAGGGTTCGGTTTTGTGCCCGACGGCGACGGCTATGTGAAATTGCCCCACGTGGGAGATGTTTCCATCGGCGACGACGTGGAAATCGGCGCCAACACGTGCATCGACCGGGGCACTTTCGGATCGACCCGGATCCTTCGCGGGGTGAAGATGGACAACCTCGTGCATGTCGGGCATAACGTCGTCGTCGGCGAGGACACCTTGCTGGTGGCCCAGGTGGGCGTCTCCGGGAGTGTTCGCATCGGGCGCCACGCGATCCTCGCCGGCCAGGCGGGCGTGGCCCAGCACCTGGAAATCGGGGACCGTGCCGTGATCGGCCCCCAAGCCGGGCTTGCCCAGTCCGTGGCGCCGGGGGAGGTCGTTTCCGGCACGCCGGGAATCGCCCATTCCCTCTGGCTACGGGTTCAGCGGACGATTCCCTTGCTGCCCAAGCTCAAGCGGCGGATCGAGGAACTGGAAAAACGTCTTGCGGCAATGGAAACGGGATCAAACCAATCCGATTCCCAACCATGATTGCGGAGTCCACCCGCGGAGTTTCCCAATGGAATCAGTCATCGAAATTTCACGAATCCTGGAGATGCTCCCCCACCGGTACCCGTTTATTCTCGTCGACCGGGTGCTTCGGCTGACACCGGGCGAATCGATCCGGGGGCTGAAAAACGTCACCATCAACGAACCCTTTTTCCAGGGTCATTTTCCGGGAGCGCCGGTGATGCCGGGGGTGCTCATCGTGGAAGCCATGGCCCAGACCGGGGGCATCCTCGTCATGGAAACCTGGAAGGAAATGGGGCATTCCAGCGGCGGGCCGATCTACTTCATGTCCATGGATCAGGTCCGCTTCCGAAAACCCGTGATTCCAGGCGATCAGCTCATCATGGACCTGGAACTCGTCAAACTGCGCGCTAAGGTCGCCAAGATGATGGGCCGGGCCTTTGTCGACGAACAGCTCGTCGCCGAAGGCGAACTCATGGCCTCTGTAGGAGAACCCAGATGAAGATTCACCCCACCGCGATCGTCGATCCCAAGGCCGATCTCGGCACCGATGTCGAGATCGGCCCTTATGCCATCGTCGGCCCCAAAGTCCAGATCGGCGCCGCGACCCGGATCGGCGCCCACGTCGTCATCGATCCGTATGTGCGGATCGGAGAGGGCTGCCAGATCTATCAATTCGCCGCCGTCGGCGCACCGCCCCAGTCGCTCAAGTTCCAGGGCGAAGAGACATGGGTGCACATCGCCCCTCATTGCGTCGTCCGCGAATTCGTCACCATCCACCGGGGCACCAGCTTCGGCGGCGGGCTGACCGAGATCGGGGAAAAGTGCTTCCTCATGGCCTACACCCACGTGGCCCACGACTGCATCATCGGCCGCGAGGTCATCATGGCCAACAATACCACCCTGGGCGGGCACATCACCATCGGCGATCACGCGACCATCGGCGGCCTGGTGGCCATCCACCAGTTTGTCCGGGTCGGCGCCTACGCCTTTATCGGCGGCAAGTCGGGGGTGGTCAAAGACATTCCGCCCTATGTGATCGCCTCCGGCGACCGGGCCGTGCTGCATGGGTTGAACAGCGTAGGGCTCAAGCGCCACGGCTTCACCCCTTACACCCTGTCGCTTCTGAAAAAGACCTACCGGATCATCTTTCGTATCGGGCTGACCTTGAACGAAGCCCTCGAACGGGTCAAGGCCGAGGTGGAACCGGCGGCGGAGGTCACGGCCTTCATCGATTTCATCCAGGCCTCTCAACGCGGGATCACGCGATAGGATTGCCGGGGGGAGGCGATTTCTTGGGGCAGACGACACGTGAAACGGCAGAGCAGCGGATCGGCCTGATCGCCGGCGGCGGTCAGTTCCCGATGCTGTTTGCCAAGGCCGCACGGAAAAAAGGGCTGGATGTCTATGCCGTCGCCCACGTGAATGAAACCGATCCGGATCTTGCGGCCCAGGTGACCCGGATCGCCTGGGTTCACCTGGGCCAGTTGCGCCAGCTGTTGCGGTTTTTCAAGCAGCACGCCATTGCCGAGGCCGTGATGATGGGCGGGATCAAGAAAACCCGGATGTTTCGCGATGTCCGTCCGGACTTGAAGACCATCGCCCTGTTGGCCGGTCTGCGGCACACCCATGACGATAACCTGCTTCGGGCCTTTGCCGGCGCTCTCGAAGCCGAAGGGATCCGGGTCCTCGAGTCCACGGCGTTTCTGCCAGAGCTCCTCGCCCCGCAAGGATGCTGGACCCGGCGGGGGCTCTCGGCGGCCGAGACATCGGACATCGCCATGGGCTGGCGCATTGCCAAGGAGATCGGACGGCTCGATATCGGCCAATGCGTCGTCGTGGGCGGCGGTACCGTTCTTGCCGTGGAGGCCATCGACGGCACGGACGCCACCATTCGGCGCGGTGGGCGGCTCGGCAACGGTCAGGCCGTGGTGGTGAAGGTCTGCAAGCCGACCCAGGATTTCCGTTTCGATGTGCCGGCCGTCGGCACGGAGACCATCCGCACCATGGCCGAGGCCGGGGTGACGGCCCTGGCCGTGGAGGCGGGAAAAGCCGTCGTGTTCGAC
>JBJKPT010000136.1:0-5159 GCA_046706045.1 Desulfobacterales bacterium | reverse complement strand
GTCTTCTCCTTGGCCCGGCGGACCGCCAGCCGCTGCTGTTTTTTGCTCTAATGAAGATGAGCGCCGTTTTGCCCGGTTTCACCGGACACTCGGATGAGCGGTTGCATGCCTTGCAGTGTTCAAGATTGGAGGCGGCATTGTAGTTTACGTTCTTCTTCAGAAGGATGCACTTCGGCGGATGACCGGCCGGACAAACCGTCACACGGCCATCCTCATCGAAAGTTAACCCGCTCAGGGGCCGCGATTGCGCTCCCTTTTGGGTAGGAGCCACCAGCTTTACCCCGGCCGCCGCGGCTACCATTTTCTATTATGGCAAGCGGATAGCTGATGGTCATGAAACTTCGGAGCTCTACGCTGTTCGGCTTCAGGGCGATCTGATAGAACCCGCTCTTCTCTCTTTCGGCATGGCCGCGAAGATTGAATCCGCTAACATCCTCGTAGCGGATATACGGCCGGGCGGCCAACGGATGCTCGTTCCCAATAATGCAGACCATTTGATCGGCAAACAACGGCGAAAACGTCACATGATCGCTTTCGGCGGCGGTGGCGGTGATGACCAGATCGTATTTTCTGAATTCGAGCTCTTTGATGGTGTCGGGAGAACTTCCGATTTCGACCTCGATGTTGGGAAATTTCTCCTGAAAGATTTCCATGACCCGGGGCAGCCACTTGTAGCAGAAGATGCACTGCATACCGATCCGGAGCACGCCCTTCTCACCGGAAACCAACCGTGCGATTTCGAGCTCGCTGTCCCCAGGAACTTTTTGACGGTCGATGTGGGAATCATCTTCCTGCGGGTCCCGAAGAAGAGATCGGCCTTTAATTTGCGCTCGATGCCCCTCAGCTGCTGGCTGGGGGCGGACGGGGAAAGAAAGAGCTTTTCCGCGGCCTTGGTGATGTTGCCGCTGGTGACGAGAATTTATAGTTTCCCCAACAAGCGGCGGATCAAGGTCGCCATCTCGCTCAAGGACAAGGGTTTTATGCGCACTTCGCGAATGCCCATGGCCTGGACTTTTTGGGGGTCGACGGTCTCGCTGAACCCGGTGCAAAGAATAATCGGGATGTCGGGGCGGATCGCGAGAATTTCCCGGGAAAGTTCCAGCCCGGTCATCCGCGGCATGGTCTGATCCGTCATCACAATATCGAAAGTGTCGGCGGCGGCGCGGAAGGCTTCGAGGGCGTCGAGTCCATTGCTGTGCGTGACGACCGCATAGCCGAGATGTCTTAGAATCTGGCCGATCGAGTCGAGAAGGGATGGCTCGTCGTCGACCAGCAGGATGGTTTCGCTTCCACGTGGAAGCTTCCCGGAGGGCTTTTGCCCTTTCATGGCGCCGGGCCCGGGTTCGACCTCCGGGAGAAAGACGTGGAAGACGGTTCCGGTTCCGAGCGAGCTCTCAACGGTAACGGTGCCGCCGGTCTTTTTAACGATCCCGTGCACCACGGCAAGGCCCAGGCCGGTGCCTTTGCCGTTCTCCTTGGTGGTAAAATACGGCTCGAAGATCCGGTCCCGGATGGCTTCCGGTATCCCGGGGCCGGTATCCCGGACCGTCAGCCGCAGATACGATCCGGTGTCCAGATCGATCGGCCGGCCGGAGTCTTCGCAGTCGAAGCGAACGCTGGAAAGGCTCACTTCAAGGAGGCCGCCGGTCCTCTCCATGGCCTGGGCCGCGTTGGTGCAAAGGTTCATCAGGACCTGGTGGATCTTGATCGGATCCCCCAGGATCACGTCCCTTTCGGCGGTGACGGACGTCTGTATCCGGATCGTTGAGGGCAGGGCCGCGCGAAGCAGAGCGGTGTCCTCCTTGAGGATGGACCCGAGTTGGATGGGTTTGAATGCCTCCTCGCGATTGCGGCTGAAGGAGAGAATTTGCTTCACCAGGTCCTGGGCGCGATGGAGCGCCTTGATCACATTTTCCAGGTTGGTGCATGCCCGGGTTCCCTCGGGAATTTCAAGGAGAATCATTTCCGTGTAGCCGAAGAGGACCCCAAGGATGTTGTTGAAGTCATGCGCGATGCCTCCGGCCAGGGTCCCGATCGCCTCCATTTTTTGACTCTGGCGGAGGCTCTCTTCCATCTTTTCCCTCTCGGCTTCCATTTTCATGTGTTCGAGTTCGGCGGAAGTCTTTGCCGCAAGGACGTGCATGACATCCTCGGCACGCAGAGGCAGGCTCAGCCGGTGGCGCGACATGGCCGAAAGGATGCCGATAATCCGGCCGCTGCGATCCCGCAGGGAAGCGCCGATATAGCCTTCGACGTCGGTCAAACCCAATAGACCCCTGGTTTCGGGAAAAAGTTCCGGTACACGTTCCGGAAACACGCAAAAACCCGACTCGAGCACCTTGGCGGACGGTGCCCCGGAAATAGGGTATACCGTTCTATCGTGCCACAGCCGGCCGTCCATTTGCATGGAAATCGTTCGGGCATGGGAATCGTCCACGATCTCTGTAACAAGGGCGTAGTCGGTACCTATCCACTGGCAAAGCCTTCGGACGATGTCATCGAAATAATCATTCCCTGTAATGGCCACCGATCCTTCCACAATGGCCTGGATCGCCTTTTCGGCTTCCCGCACAACGGTGATATCCCGCACGACGCTGTGAATCCCTTTTGCCCGGCCGTGTTCATCGTAGACAGCGGTGTTTTCAACCTCGGCGGTAATGGTGTTTCCGTCACGGGTCAACAGTTCACAAACGACGGGACGGGGATCCCCGGCGGCGATTCGGCGTTTCAGCCACTCCCCAAAATTGACCCGGTACCTTGGGCTTAAAAATTCCCCGAGCCACCGGCCAAGTACCTGGTCCCTCTCGAAACCAAGCATCCGGAGCCACTTGTTGTTGACCGCAAGAATGGTTCCCTGCCGGTCTATGGCATGATAGGGGATGGGGGCCTCATCGTAGAGGTTGCGAAACCGGGTCTCGCTCTCGATCAGGGCCGAGAGGGTTTTCCGGTGTTCATCGCGGGTCCGGATCGTACCGATCCCGTATGCGAGATCGCCCGCCAGCTCCAAGAGGATGCCCCGGTCTTCATCGCCAAATGCGTTCGGCTTGTCCGCATAAACGCAAAGCACCCCGAACACGTGGCCCGCGCTCATGAGTGGAAGTCCGATCAGCGAACCGCAGCCAGGATTCGGGTCCTCCTCCCGGTAAGGTATAAACGCAGAATCCGTCCGGATGACGCGCAGCACTGCCGGCTCTCCCGCGCGCATGGCCGATTCAGAGTCCACCAAGGCCTGAAATGACAGGCCGCCATCCCCCCCGACCCACAGATTGGCGGGATACACGGTTTTGGGCGCCTCGTCACCGGCATAGCCGACCCAGGCCATGCGGTATTCCCCGCTCTCCACGATGATCCGGCAGATCTGTGAGAGTAGCTCCGATTCGTCTTTTGCGCGGACAAGGGCCTGGTTGCAATCGCTCAAGGCCTTGAGCAGCCGGGCGAGTTTCCGAAGGGCTTTCTCGGTTTTTTTTTGCTCGGTGATGTCCTGGGCCATGGACAAGACACCCATCACGGTTCCGTCCGGACTTTTCAGGGGCGTGTTGGTCCATTCACAATAGATGCGGCGGCCGTCCTTGGTGTGGTTTTTGGCCACGCCCCCTGGTGACCGACCGCCCTCAATTAATTGTCTAAAGACCGGATTCAGTTGCTGTGCGATCGTTTTTGAGGCAATGAGATCAAAAGGGTGCTTGCCCAGGGCCTCGGCTTCGCTGAATCCGAAGATCGTTTCCGCAGCCGGATTCCATAAAGTCACCCGCGATTCCGAGTCCCATACGACGCAGCCTATGGGCATCCGGTCGATCATCAACTGAACAAGCGCCTCACTTCTGCGGACCTTTTCCTCGGCCAGTTGCCTTGCCTCGAGTTCCCGCTCTTCCAGCCTTCCGGCCATCCGATCAAAGGCCTTGGCAAGCTGGTTTAATTCTCCGGCGGCTCGGGTCACTCCGGTGCGGGCCGAGAGGTTTCCGCCGGCCACCTGACCCACGACCCCCAGGAGGGCTCGGATCCGCCGCAACACGTAAACGTCGCCGACAAGCCAGGTTCCGATCAGTGCAAATCCGATCACGGCAAGGAGTAACGCCAGGGTTTGGGCTCGGTCCCTGTCCGCACCGGCCAAGGCCGCCGCTCTGGGAATGCCCACCACCGCGTATTCGGTATTGGCGCCGTATCCAAGGGCGGAAAACGCATAAATCCGGGAAACGCCGTCCGGACCGGGAGCCTCCAGGACGCCGTCCCGCAGCTTGCGGGCGGTCGTGAAAAGTGCGGTCTTTTTGATCGACGTTCCAATGAATCGGGCCGGGTCCGGATGGCGGGCCAGGATAATGCCGCGGGTGTCTATGATCGTAACGGTGGTCCCCGGAAGATTTTTACCCCCGGCAAGGTATCGGCTCAGGCAGCGAAGGTCGAGCCCTATCATGAGCGTGCGCTCAAGCCGGCCGTCTTGTCCGAAAATAGGGAGGGCCGCAATGATTCCGGGTTTTCCGCTGATGGGGCACACGGTGTAACCGCTAAGGGTGGGTTGCAGCGATTTTTCAAGCCGCTTGAACCAGGGTGTCCCGGTAATCCGGATCGTCTTTTGGGTCCCCGGCCAACTCGCAAACAGGACACCGTCCGGCCCGGCTGCGCCGAAGGAAGCCGGCTCCCATGGTCCGATCTGAAGATCGGTGAAAATGATGTCCTTTTTTTGGGTAACGATTCGCTTGAGGGAAGAGGTGGGTGGAAGGTCATGAAGGGTCCGGAAGGCATATTCGAGCGTACGCGCCTGGCGACTTCCGATTCGCTGAGCCAAGTCAAGGGCATGGTCCCGTACATTCGAAGCGGCTTGGGCATGTGCCCTTGCGCACAAATGAAGCTCCAGGACGCTCATGGGAACCAGGGAGTGCATTACGATCGCGATCAACTTCACGCGAAGACCACTGAAAAAACCACGTTGAATCATCATGGGGTGTCCTTTGGAGCGGAGCGGGGCTGATATCAAGGAAACCCTTGAATGGAAGGAAATGGATATGGAGCATTGACAAGCAAAACATTTTAAAATCCTGGGGTCGGCCGGGTTGACTCCGCGGGAAAATGGGCTTGCAGATTTCGAGGGAACACTTGAAATATTGGCGAAGGTCTTTCATCGGTTGCGGCCACCCGACACGAAAAGGGTCGAATTCTTAGTT
>JBJKPT010000135.1:0-5373 GCA_046706045.1 Desulfobacterales bacterium | reverse complement strand
TCGGAACTCCCCCGAGGAGCCGATCTCTTCTCGAACATCGCTTGAAAGATTGCATCAAATCTTCGGGATGTTATAACCTTTCATCGCCATATAATATTTTTAAAATATACTTGACATATATTATTCGTTTCCCTATAGACCATGCCGATGAACGGGTTGTGAAGCCAACCCCCGTTCGGAGAAGCGCCGCGACGGTGAATCGACCGAAACCCGGCAAAAAAGGTGAAAAACTCGGTGGTTTTGAAACGTCAACTTCAACGCGGCGAACCCCTGCCGAAGCGAACCGCTACCCCGGGGACGAAGAAAGTCCACTCCATGGGTGCCGCCAAAAAAACGACGGCAAGCGGACAAAAGCGGCCCCTGGGCGTCACGGCCTACGAACGGATTTGCCAAAAAATCATCACCCTTGACTACAAACCGGGCCAGGCCCTCGATGAGAAGCAGTTGATGGCCGAGCTCGGCCTCGGACGGACGCCGATTCGGGAGGCCTTGCTGCGGTTGGCAGGCGAAAGATGGGTGCAATCGCAACCCAACAGGGCCGCGATCGTCCCCCCCATCACGCTCCAGGGCACCAAGGCGGTTTTCGAGGCGATGAAAATTCTTGAAGTCGGAGCCGTCAGTCTGATCGTGGGCCAGACGACCTCCGCACTGCTGGCCAACATGGCTGAGGCCAATGAAGAGATGAAGGAGGCGCTGGAGACCGCTGACAACCTCCGGCTGGTGGAAGCAAATCACGCGTTTCACATGTATTTTGCCCGTTGCTCGCAAAATGACTACCTCATTCGCGCGCTCGCCGAGGTGAGGAATCAGGCCAAACGGCTTTCTTACCTCTCTTATGCCCATGACATAGAGCCGGAGAGGTCGCTGAAAATCCACTACGCCTCCGTCGTCCAGGAACACGAAGAAATCATAAATAATCTCAAAGACAAAAACGAAGCCCGACTCAAGGAAATCATCGTTCAGCACATCAATACGTTTCAACGACGCATCGTTCGCTACATGGCCGCCTGATTCGTATCGAACACCGCGCGAAAAAGACCGGTCGCGGATGGACAATGGCCAGCGTTCGGAGGCACTCATGCTCGTTATCGGCGTTGACACCGGCGGGACCTTCACGGACTTCATCTGGAAGGATGGCAGCCGGTGGGGTGAATACAAGACCCTTTCCACCCCCGCCAATCCCGGGGAAGCGGTCCTCGCCGGGATTGGCCACATTGCCGGGGAGCGCGATTTCGAACTCGTTCACGGCTCCACGGTCGCGACCAATGCAATCCTGGAAAAAAAAGGAGCCAAAACAGCCCTGGTTACCAACGCCGGGTTTGAAGACGTGATTGAAATCGCCCGCCAAAACCGTCAGGCGCTTTACGACTTCTCGTTCCAAAAGAACCCTCCGCTGGTGCCTCGCGCGCTTCGTTTCGGGCTGAAGTGCCGGGTCGATTCGGCCGGCAACATCCTCGAACCACTCGACCCGGGCGAGGTCCGGGATCTTCTGGCACCGATGGAAGCCGCCAAGGTCGAATCGATTGCCGTCTCGCTGCTCTTTTCGTTCAAGAATCCGGAGCACGAACGAACGGTTCGGGAAGAAATCCTGAAGCTGGGCATCCCCCTTTCCCTCTCCCATGAGACCTTGGCCGAGTTTCGCGAGTACGAACGCACGTCGACGACGGTCATCAACGCCTACGTCTCACCGAAAATGGGGCGCTACATCACGTTTCTGAAAAATCAACTGGGAAGCCGCCGGTTTCGTATCATGCAATCCAACGGCGGGAGCATTTCGGCGGAAACGGCCATGATCGAATCCGTCCGCACGATTCTCTCGGGGGCGGCGGGGGGTGCGGTCGGCGCCTTTGAAATCGGAAAGACGGCCGGATTCGACCGGCTGATCACCTTCGACATGGGCGGGACCTCGACCGACGTTGCCTTGATCGACGGCAAGCTGCCGCTCACCATGGAGTCGGCCATCGCCGGCTACCCGGTGAAGGTCCCCATGATCGACATCCACACCGTCGGCGCCGGGGGCGGTTCGATCGCAGCCATCGATGCCGGAGGCGCACTGAAAGTCGGCCCGGAGAGCGCCGGGGCCGATCCCGGCCCGATCTGCTATGGGAAAGGCTCCGATATCACCGTCACCGATGCAAACCTGTTTCTCGGCCGCCTGGTTCCCGACCATTTCCTTGGCGGCACGATGCGATTGGAAACGGCCGAACTGGAGACCCATTTCCAAGCGATGGCGGGCACCTTGGGCCTGCGGCCGATCGAACTTGCCGAGGGTGTTCTGGCGGTGGCCAACACCACCATGGAACGGGCGATCAAAGTCATTTCGGTGGAGCGCGGATTCGATCGGAGGGAATTCACCTTGTTCTCGTTCGGTGGGGCGGGGGGCATGCACGCCGCCTATCTGGCGCGCGGCCTGAGCATCCCGCGCGTGATGATTCGATGCAATGCCGGGATTCTCTCGGCCAGCGGAATGCTCATGTCGAATGTCATCAAGGATTATTCACAAACCGTCATGCTGCCGGAAAAGGAGGTGACCCAGGCCGTTTTGCAACGGCTCTTCGACCCGTTTGAAAAACGGGGAACGGAGGAACTGCTCGCCGAAGGTGTCTCCGCGGAAAGGATCCGCTTGGAACGATACCTGGATATGCGTTACCGCGGCCAGTCGTTTGAAATCGTCATACCGCTGGACGAGGATTTTCGGGAGACCTTCCACCGGCTTCATGAAAAACGCTACGGGTACTGCAACCGGGGCAAGGACGTCGAGATCGTCAACCTGCGCCTGCGGGCGGTGGGCTCGCCGGAAAAACCCGATTTCCCCCGCCTGCCGCAGGCGGGCACCGATCTTTCCGACGAGGCGCGGATAGGCGAAAACCAGGTCTATTTCGAGGGAAAACCCCTCGCGGCGCAAATTGTTGCCCGTGACAAACTCGGCCGTGGGAACCTCTTCCGGGGACCGGCCGTCGTGGTCGAATACTCCTCGACCATTGTCGTGCCGCCGTTTGCCACGGCCGAAGTCGATCGTTTCGGCAACATCATTCTCACCCTGGATGCCTGAAGGATGCCACCATGACCGTCAATCCCATCTTGATGCAGGTTTTCAAAAACCGGTTTGCCTCGATTTGCGAGGAGATGGGCGTCACCCTGAACCGGACCGCCTTCTCGCCCAACATCAAGGAACGCAGGGATTTTTCCTGCGCCATTTTCGATGCCGCCGGCGAATTGATTGCCCAGGCCGCGCACAACCCCGTTCATCTGGGTTCCATGCCGCTTTCCGTCCGCGCGGCCATCGACGGTTGCCGATTTGAAGAAGGGGACATGGTGATGCTCAACAACCCGTTTCAGGGAGGGACCCACCTTCCCGACATCACCATCGTCGCACCGGTCTTCTTCGAGGGTCCGGAACCGGCCTACTACGTGGCCAACCGGGCGCATCATGCCGATGTCGGCGGCATGACCTCCGGATCGATGCCCCTGTCGACCTCGATCTACCAGGAAGGGATTATCATCTCGCCGCTAAAGATCGTCGAGCACGGGGTCGTGGACCGAAAAATCATGGGATTTTTCACCACGAACGTGCGCACCCCGGTCGAACGGGAGGGGGATTTCGCAGCCCAGGTCATGGCCAACATCACCGGTGTGCAGCGGACCCTGGAACTTCTGAAAAAATACGGTCTCGACACGGTCAATGTGTATGCCGAAAACCTCAAGGACTACGCCGAACGCGCCATGCGCGCCACCATTGCCGCCATCCCCGACGGACGCTACCGGTTCACCGACGTGCTGGACGGCGACGGGCTCGGGGAGGAAGGGATCGCGATCCGACTGGAGATGCGGGTGAGCGATGATCGGGTCACGCTCGATTTCAGCCGGAGCGATCCCCAGGTGGTCGGAAGCGTCAATGCGGTGCGGGCAATCACGCTTTCGGCGGTTCTGTATGTTTTCCGCTCCCTCATCCGCGAGGACATCCCGACCAACGCGGGGTGTCTGCGGCCGATGGAGGTCATCACCAGGCCGGGGACCATTGTCGATGCCCGGTTTCCGGCGGCGGTCGCCGGCGGCAACGTCGAGACCTCCCAGCGCATCGTCGACGTCCTGCTCGGTGCGCTCGCAATGCCGTTGCCGGAGCTCATCCCCGCGGCCAGCCAAGGCACCATGAACAACCTGACCATCGGTGGGGTCGATACCCGAACCGGCACTCCCTTCGCCTATTACGAAACCCTTGCCGGAGGAACGGGCGCAACGGCCTTCGGTCACGGTCAATCGGCCGTGCATTCCCACATGACCAACACCCTGTACACACGGTTCGAAGCGCTCGAATTCGCCTACCCCTTTCAGGTGACCGAATATTCGATCCGTAAGGGCTCGGGAGGCCGGGGCCGCTTTGACGGTGGAGTTGGTCTGGTCCGTGAAATCCGGTTGCTCTCCGATGCCGAAGAGACCGTGCTTTCCGAGCGACGGACCAACCCCCCTTATGGACTTGCCGGGGGAGAGCCCGGCCGGACAGGGGAAAACGTGCTGATCCAGAACGGACGGCGCCGCGTCATGCCCGGGAAATTCTCCATTCGCCTTCGAACCGGGGACCGGGTCCGGATCGAAACCCCCGGCGGAGGAGGATTCGGCCGGTTGCAATCCTGATCGATCGGCACGTGTAATGTTAAACGGCGGGCGGTATGCATCCATTCATGACCACCGGTTTTATATTGAACGACCTGCGTCTTCTCGCCGGCTCCGGCACTGCCGGTGTCCATGATGACATCGATCTGGTCCTGGTTGTCGATCCGGGGTTGAAGGATCCCATGGTCTGGTCGGGGATTCTCAACCTTGCGGCCCGCCTGGCCTTTGAAGTGGTGGCGTTCCGGTTTCCGCTGATTGCCAAGATCGGTGAACGGTTTGACAAACCGTACGCGCTTTTCATCGATTACCAGGAACCCCCTTCGCGGGAAACGACGCGATACCTGGCCATCTCCCGGCCGGATGCAAACACCGCCGTCCTGAAAAGCAACTCGGCGCAATGCCTCCGCGACAGCCTCAACACCATGGCCCGGGGCGCGCTGGCGCCTTCAACGACCGGGCTTGGGATCACGGATACCTTCCGGGCCCGCTACCGCGGGGGCCGTCTTGAAAACTGCGCCATCAACGGAACCGCTCTGGGATGTGCCCCGGCCCTGGATCCCGGGACATCCGGTTGGGCCATTTCCGGAAAAACGCGTCTTTCCGGAAAAGACACGGATCTTCTTCGCCTCAACCGCCTGTTTGCATCGGATCCGGACCCGGCGGCGGAACGCAACGCCGCCTGGCCGTGGGCGATCGTTTCCCCGTCGCTCTCCGCGGACACGGGGATCGCCGTGTCCGCGGCCCTGGCGGCCTGGGTCATGG
>JBJKPT010000134.1:0-1205 GCA_046706045.1 Desulfobacterales bacterium | reverse complement strand
GCGGCCGCGGCCTAAAGGGTCCGCGCGATCTCTTCGGCCTCGCTCAGCCCCAGCATCAGATTCCGCGGGCTTTTGGCATCCCCGATCACGTGAACGGCGAGATTCCGGTGTTTGAGCAGGTTCGCCGCATCGCGCACCGGCGCCATGGCCTCGGCCACGACGACGGCGTCGAACCCGGTCAGGGTTTCGGCCTTGCCCGCGGCGGTGAACTCCACCCCGGTGCCGGCAAAGCGCTTGATCGAAACGGATTTCACCAGGCGGATGCCGTCGCGTTTCAGGCGCTCCCGGAGGTAGAACCGGTCGTTTGCCGACATTTCCTCGGCAAAATGCGGTTTCCGGTTCAATACGACCACGGTTTTTCCTTTTTCCGCGAGGTGGTCGGCGACGAGCAGGCCCGCCTGGTTCCCCCCCAGAACGAGGACCCGGTCTCCGACGATTTTTCCTTCGAGCACCTCGGGCACCGTGCAAAGGTCCATTTCCGTGGTGAAAAGGCCCTTGACGATGGGCATGTCCGGCAGGCTCCCCGTGGCGAGGATCACGACCTCGGGAGCGATGGTCTCCAATAGCGTTGCGGACAGCGGGGTGTTTAGTCGCACCTCGACGCCGCATCGGCCGAGTTCCCGGTTCAAAAAGGCGATGACGTCGAGGATCTCGGCCCGGCCCGGCGGCACGGCGGCCAGCCTCAGCATGCCGCCCACCTGGGCGGCCTCCTCGCAGAGGACGACCCGGTGCCCGCGCAGGGCGGCCATCCGGGCCGCGCCCATGCCGGCCGGCCCGGCGCCCACGACCAGAACCGTTTTCGGCAGATCGGCCGGGGTTTCTTCGTCAAGCAGGTATTCCCGGCCCACGTTCGGGTTCACGACACAGCCGCCGGGCTCCAGTTGGAAGACCGCGTGGATGCACCCGAGACAGCAGCCGATGCAGGGCCGGACCGTTGCCAGCCGATCGGCCGCCGCCTTGTTCGGAAGTTCGGGATCGGCGATGAGGGCCCGGCCCATGGCCACGGCATCGGCCCTTCCTTCCTTGATGAATCGGTCGGCCAGTTCCGCATGCTTGATCCGGCCCACGCCGATGACCGGAATGGAGACCACTTCCTTCACGGCCGCGGCCAGGTGGATGAAGCAGCCGTGGGGCACGTACATCGAGGGGATGGTCAACTGCCGGGAGCCGTAAACCCCGGCCGAGACGTGGAGGTAGTCGGCGCC
>JBJKPT010000133.1:0-1852 GCA_046706045.1 Desulfobacterales bacterium | reverse complement strand
TTCCGGGGAATCGAACGCGGTGCCGATGATTTCCACATCGGTTCCGCCGTCCACCGAGGCATCACCTTCGGTCTCCCCTTCCTTATCCCCCCCGGGTTCACCGCCGGCCGTCCCATCCGAAGACCTTGCACGGGTGTCCGAAACCATGGAAAAGGAGGTTGAACGCATGCTTCAGGAAAGCGGCAGGCTCCTGGACCGGGTTCGGGAGGCGTTGACGCAGATGGATGGACCGGGCCCGCTCGGGAGCGGGGACCGGCTGGAGGCGAGCGCTTTTTTGCCGATTCCGTTCACGTTGCCCCTGGACCATCGGGGGCCCGAAGTTCGGCTCCAGGTCTTCTATCCGAAACGTCGCCGATCCGGTGCGGGCCATCGTCATCGGATCTCCCTGTTTCTCCACCTCGACCGCCTCGAGGACGTCAAGGCCGATGTGGTGATGGACGCTTCGGGTCTCGGGGTTTTTTTCCGGGTGGTCCGACCCGAGGCCCGCGCCCGTTTGGAAGCCAATTTTTCGAATCTCTTCGAACGGTTGACCGGAATTTTCGAAAACGTCTCCCTCGCAGCCGCCCTGGACCGGACACCGGAACGGCCGAAAGGCGCATGCGCCTGGGAGCCTCCGGCTGGCGACCGCATGATCGACGTGAGCATCTGATATGGCCCGTCTACGAAAAAAAGCCGCCGCGATCGTGTATGACCGCGAGCGGGACAATGCGCCCCGGGTCACGGCAAAAGGGGAGGGAAGGCGTGCCGAGCAGATTCTCGCCCTGGCCGAAGCCCACGGCATTCCGGTCCGGGAAGATCCGTATCTGGCCGAGCTCTTGGCGCTCATCGACCTGGACGCCGAGATTCCGCCGGGGCTCTACCTCGCCGTGGCCGAAGTGCTCGCTTTTGTCTACCGCCTCAACGAAACCTTCGATCCGGCCTGAAACCGCACATCGTTATCCCATTACCGCGACGCAGGCATTCGCGTTTTCCGCACCTTGCGGCCCGTGCATTTGGGGCATCTCGGTGCACCCCCGCCTTCACGCCCGAAACCACTCCGGCGTCCGGCGCCGGTATCTCTATTTTTCCGTTTTTTGGTTTCGGCCGAGGCGCACCTCGGTGCGTTTCGCCTTGCGTTCGGCGTGTTTTTCCCTTTGGGAGCTCAATGTCCGCTTGATTTCGGCCTGGTATTTGTGGACCGCGTAATAGGCCGCGTAATAGCCGCCGACCGCGAGCGGGACACCCCAAATCACGCCGCCGATGGTCATGGCCCAGAAAAATCCCGGTGCCTGTTTGAGCAGGGTGAGGAAGGTGGCGGTGTCCAGAGCCAGATGCATTCCGGAAGGCAGGCCGAGACCAAACAGCTCGTGACCGGTGAGGTAGGTCAGGCCGTAAATGAACGGCGCGGTCACCGGGTTGGTGATCCATACCGCGGCGGCGGCCGAGAGCTTGTTCAACTTGAACAGTGCCGCCAGGGGTACGGCGATGGCCATCTGGAAACCCATCGTCGGGGTCATCCCGACCATCAGCCCCAAAGAAAAACCGAGGGCGATCTCCCGCGGGGTCCCGCGGATTTTGAGAAATCGTGAGTAGGCCTGCCGGATCGAGTCCATGAATTCACGAATCCATCGAAAAAAAGGAATGGCTGGACGCCGATCATCGGTCATCGAAGAATCGGCATCCATGGGCATGGGGCAATTTAAATGCCGGTGTATCTTGCAATATAAAAGGATAAATATATCATTAACCGAATTGAATCGAAAGGAGACATTGATGGGCGATCCTGTTTTCCGGCATTACCATGTCTTGATCGAACCGGACCTTGCCCGGTTTGCGTTTCGCGGCACCGTGCGGATCGAACTTTCCCTCCCCG
>JBJKPT010000132.1:0-4259 GCA_046706045.1 Desulfobacterales bacterium | reverse complement strand
CGGCGAAATCCGGGTGGATCGCTCCGAAATCCTCGAAGCGGCATGGTTTTCACGGGACGGTCTTCCGGCGACGCCGCCCAGGATCAGCATTGCCAGCAAATTGATCGATTGGTTCCGCACCCCCCGGACCTAAACCGTGTCCATCCCAGGATGGGAAATGTTGGGTGCGTTCAAGGCGGTCGTACGAAAGGATGTCACTGCTTTTTTCGGCGGGTGCGGCCGTCCGGTCCGGAAAGTGCGATGCCCAGCCGCTTCATCCGGCGGAAAAGCGTGGTTTTGTGGATGCCGAGTGCCCGGGCCGCCGCCGTCCGGTTGAAGCCGTTCCGCTCGAGGGCGGCGCGAATGGCCTGGGCGTCGAGGATGTCGTGGGCGGATCGGATGTCGGCATCGACGCCGGCGGATGCGCCGTGGGCCGGCAGCTCGCCGGGCAGGTGTGCGATGCCGATCGGCCCGTCGCCGCAAAGAATGAAAGCGCGCTCGATGGCGTTTTCCAGCTCGCGGATGTTGCCCGGCCAATCGTGGGCCATGAGAAGCGACAAGGCTTCCGCGGCGATCCCCGGAACGGATTTTTGCTGCAGGCGGTTGAACCGGGTGACGAACCGGTCCACCAGGAGCGGAATGTCCTCTTTTCGTCGCCGCAGGGGGGGGAGCTCGATTCGGACCACGTTCACCCGGTAGTAAAGATCTTCCCGGAACCGGCCTTCGTGCACCCGTTCCAGGAGGTCCTTGTTGGTGGCCACGATGACCCGGACATCGGCGGAAACGGCGCGGGTCGCGCCCAGGGGCTCATAGACCCGCTCCTGCAGGACCCGGAGCAACCGGACCTGAAGGGCCGGGCTGACCTCGGCGATTTCGTCGAGAAAAAGGGTTCCGCCCTTGGCAAGCGCAAAGCGGCCGGGCTTGTCCTTTTGGGCACCGGTGAAGGCCCCGGTTTTGTAGCCGAACAACTCCGACTCCAGAAGGGTGTCGGGAAGCGCCCCGCAGTTGACCGCGACAAAGGGGCCCCGGGCCCGGGGACTGAGGGAGTGGATCGTTCGCGCCACCACATCCTTTCCCGTCCCGGTCTCGCCGAGGACCAGCACCGTGCTGGGGCTGGCGGCGATGGCCGGCAGCACCTCGAAGACCCGCTGCATCAGGGGGCTTCGGCTGAAGAGATCACCGACCTGGAATTTTCCCGCGAGTTCCCGGCGCAAGGCCTCGACCTCCGAGAGGTCGCGGAAGGTCTCCGCGCCGCCGATCACGCGGCCGTCGCCATCTCGCAAAACGGCGGTGGAAATGCTGATGGGGATGCGGTTTCCCGCCGCGTCGATGATGAATCCGGACTTGCCGATGACGGGTTTGCCGGTTTTCAGGGTTTGCTGAAGCGCGCAGGCGGCCCCGCACATGCTGGAGCGAAACACATCCGAGCAGTGCCGGCCCAGGGCCTCCTCCCGGGAGACC
Source organism: Desulfobacterales bacterium (assembly GCA_046706045.1). Lineage (GTDB taxonomy): Bacteria > Desulfobacterota > Desulfobacteria > Desulfobacterales > JBDRRP01 > JBJKPT01. Next base: position 2,819 of record JBJKPT010000132.1, on the reverse strand, counting down.
CCCGTGATCGCTTCGGCGGCCCGGTTGAAGGCGGTGACGCGCCATTGCCGGTCCACCGTGAAGACGCCGTCCGAAATGCTCTCAAGGATCGCTTCGGTCGGCGTCAAGTTCGGCGGGATTTTGCGCTGGTTACGGCTCATTCCCCGTTTGCTCCTGGAGGCTTCAAACGGTGCTCCCGCCGGCTTGGAACGGCTTCGGTTTCATCAGGGAAAATCGATCGCGTCGAGGGCCGCGTGGAACTGTTCCAGGGAGATTCCAAATCCGTTCAGGCGGTTCACCAATTGCTTGGCATTGGCATAGCCGATGCCGAGAATGCGGCCGAGGGCCTCTCTTCGCGCGGCGGCATCGGCGACGCCGGAAAGGCGGTGTTTCACCAGATGCAGCCGGGTGAAGCAGGGCGTCGCGGTGTCCGTGACGCCGCACGCCCGGGTCAGGGCCCCGACAATGCTTTCCGCACCGGCGTTTTCGATGCCGATGTCGTCGCCTTTGACGGCGTCCTGCCGGGTGAGATAGGCGTTCTTGCAACCGGGAATCCGGTCGTTGATCCGTTTTCGGATCCGCTCCCCGGCGTGATCCGGATCGGTGAAGACGATCACCCCCCGTTGGTTCCGGGCAAAGGCGATTCGCCGCAGGGTCTCCCCGGTCATGCCAAAGCCGTGGGTAATGATGATTTCCGCGGAAACGGCGCTTTTCACCGCCCGGGCATCGTCTCTTCCTTCCACCACGATGATTTCTTTGATCTTCATGAGGATCCTCCCCTATTGCCGCCAATAGCGGATCCCGTACTCGGTATCGGGAGGGGTGCCGAAAAACCGGCAGGGGGTGATGTCGATGCCGCCCCGACGGGTGAAGTGGCATTTGACGGAAAGGGTCGCCGGGGAAATCCGGGTGAAAAGATCGGTGAAGATCCGCTCGCAGCAGGCCTCGTGAAAATCGGCATGGCTCCGGAAGGAGACGAGGTATTTTAAAAGCGATGCCCCGCTCACCCGGCGCCGGGCCCGGTAACGGATTCGGACCGTGGCCCAGTCGGGCTGGCCGGTGATGGGGCAGTTGGTCTTTAAAAGGTTGGAAAGGACGGAGACCTCGGAGTCCGGGCACGCCTCAACCCGCAGCAATTCCGGATCGTAGGCGTAGGCGTCGATCGCGACATCCGCGCCGTCGATGGATTCCGCGGCATCGATTGCGGCAAACGGAAACGGGGCATCGAAACGAAAAAAGGCGACATCGAGAACGGGGGTCCCGAGGATGGCGGTTAGATCCCGCCGGATGGTCTCGCGCACCGCGGCCTCCGTCTCGAAACGGGCCATGACGAGGCTTCCGAGGTAAAGCTTCAGGGACTTGGATTCGACGATGCATTCCGAGGCCGCCGGGTAGACGATCCGCGCCCGGCGGACCTCGGGTTTACCGCGGGCGTTCAGCCAGCTCACTTCGTAGAGGTTCCAGAGGTCGTAGCCGGTCATCGCTTCGGGCAGGTCCGGGTTTTGGGCCCGGGCCGCGGCCCGGGGGATGGGAAAAAGGATCGACGGATCGTAGGCGGCAGGGATCGGAATCGGCTTTCCCAGGGGGGAGGGGCTCATCCGTAGATCCTTTTGAACTCTTCGTACCCGGCCTTTCGAAGGGCGCAGGCCGGACAATTGCCGCAACCCTTGCCGAAGTCGTGCCGGGTCTCGTCGCCGTTATAACAGGTCATGGTCTCTTCCAGGATGAAATCGAGGCATCCCAGTTCCTGGGCCATCCGGAACTCTTCGGCCTTGGTGAGCCACATGAGGGGCGTGTGGATCACCACGTTCGCCGCATCGAAATCCGTGGCGAGGTTCAGGGTGACCTGGGCGGATTTGACGAAGATATCCCGGCAATCCGCATACCCGGAATAATCGGTTTCGCAGACCCCGGTGACGATGTGGCGCACCCCGATGGTGCTGGCCCAGGCCGAGGCCAGGGTGAGAAAGATCAGGTTCCGGTACGGAACGAAACTGGAGGGCACGGAATCCTTCAACGGATGGGCCGCCTTCACGTCCCCGGTGCCGGAAAACAGATTCGACACCACGAGATCCTTCATGAAACCGATGTCGACGACCTTCAGCGCCGCTCCGAGGCGCCCGCAGATCCGCCGGGCCGTCTCCACTTCCACGGCATGCTTCTGGCCGTACGCAAAGGCGATGCCCGAGACGTGCCGGAAATGGGCCTTGGCCCAGAAGAGACAGGTCGTCGAGTCCTGACCGCCGCTGGTCAAGACCAGGGCGTCTTCGGTTTCATGGGACGGTTTCATGGCCGTCAGACTCCTCGCGTCTCCGGCCCCCAGATGACCTTGTGCAGCTGCACCGACATGGCGACCGGCAACCGGTGACCGATGATGAAGGCGGCCAGCCGTTCCAGGGAGAGGTTCCCCCACTGAGCCGAGAGATAAATCGGAAGATCCGGATTGACGGAGCGGATCCGATCGATCCGGTCTTCGGCCCAGGAAAGGTCGGAGGCGGCCAGCACCAGCTTGATCGCGTCCCGTTGGGGCCGCAGGGCGGAAAGCAGGCTCTCTTCAAAGGGGATCTCGCAGCCGGCCGACGGCGGCTTCCAGTCCACCACGTAATGGGCCTGGGAAAGAGACAGGCCGTCCGGAAGGATGGTGCCGTTGGTTTCGATGTAAAAATCGACCGCGGGAAGCCGGCCCATCACGACGGTCAACTGCGGGCCGCGATCGCCCAGAAGCGGCTCGCCGCCGGTAAACAGCACCGGGGTGCCGGGCCGCTCGGAGAGGATTTTTTCGATTTCCTCGGCCAGCTCCTCCGGGCGCCATTGCCAGTTGACCTCGTTCCGGTAGGGGG
>JBJKPT010000131.1:0-2772 GCA_046706045.1 Desulfobacterales bacterium | reverse complement strand
ATGCCACCTTGAACCCCGGCGGGGTCCGTATCGGCACGGCCGAAATTTACCGACAGGTGGAACAACTCGAAGAGATCGAGGACAGCGTGGTGGTGGGCCAGAACTGGAAAAACGATGTGCGGGTGATTCTGTTCGTCAAACTGGCCCCGGGCCATAGCCTGACCGAACCCCTGAAAAAGACGATCCGCGAGACGATCCGCGTCAACGCATCCCCGCGGCACGTGCCGGCGAAGATCATCGCGGTGCCGGACATCCCCTATACCCTGAACATGAAAAAAGTGGAATTGGCCGTCAAAAAGGTTATTGAAGGCAAAGCCGTGCTCAACAAAGACGCCTTGCGCAACCCGGAGACCCTGGATTTCTTTGTCGACCTGGCGGAATTGAAGACCTCTTGAGCCACGTTGGCTTCGACGGGGCAAAAGAAAGCCCTCGGCGAGGGAAATCGTCGGTAAGCCATCCGGGATTGGTTCAATGGGATTCGGATGTGGTGCGCAAGCCGATTTCACCCGATACGGCCACCACCCGAAACCCCAGGGCCGGGCCCGTGTAGGCTTCGGGGAAACCCATGCGCCGGCAGCACCGTGCGCTCCAGGCGTCCAGGTTCCAGCCGCCGCCGCGAATCACCCGATCCGATCCGGCGCCGGTCTGACAGGGATTCCGGGGGGCATGTTCCCGATAGGCCGCCACCCGGAAGATATCCCGGCACCACTCCCAGACATTTCCGCTCATGTCATAGACGCCGAGACCGTTGGGGGCTTTTTCACCGACCGGATGGGTGCGCTCGTCACTGTTTTCCAGATACCAGCCAAGGGGGGGCAGATCTTCGCCGCCCGCGTAGCGTTCATCGCGGCCTCCGCTGCGTGCGGCATATTCCCACTGGGCCTCCGTGGGCAGCTCGTAATGCGTGCCGGCAGGGGCGGCGGCGTTGAGCCGATTGAGAAACCCGGTAACGGCCTGAAAGGAAACCCCCTCCACCGGCCGGCGAGCACCGGGAAATCGCGAAGGATTTTCCGTCATCACCCGTTGCCACTCGGCCTGGGTGACCGGGGTGCGGCCCATGTAAAATTCGTCGAGTTCGATCGCGTGAACCGGCTTTTCGTTTTGGATTCCCTCGTCGCGCGCATCTCCCATACGAAACGTACCGGCCGGCACCCGGATCAGGACCATGCTCGTCAAAGGCTCTTGGATCCGGGCAGGAGCGGCGGCGGCAACCGGATGCGACGTTTCGGCCACGATCGGCTTCAGCCGGTATTCGCATTCCGGGCAGATGCGCCAACTTGCCTTGACCGGCAGACCACAGCCGGGGCAATGGGTCTGAGCGAGCGGCGCTTCACAGGCCGGGCAGATTTTCCATGTCGGTTTCACCGGCTCGCCGCATGCGGGGCAAACCGGTTCGGAAACGGTCGGATCCATCGATTCCCCTTTTGGTGTCGGTCATGGGTTTCGTTTGGGCATTATTTTAGGGATATCAACGCCAAATGCAACCACGACATCAACCGCTAGGCGCGGATCCAGAAGGTACAGACCGACAAAAAAAGGAGGGGAGAAATTCTCCCCTCCCATGATTTTTATTGAGTGGCAGTGTTTAAAACGTGCCCTCCGATCCAATAGCGGATCTCACACACGTCCGCCCAGTGCACCCGGAGGCGCGTTCCTGTGCGATGCCCAGGGCAGGGTCCGGCCGGGCTCGTCATAATCGACGTTCGAAGTGTTGATCTCGGCCTGACGCGACTGCTCGCCTTCCAGGACGCGATCTCGGCATTCTCCTTCGCAATTGCCATTAATGTCTCGACTGAGTATCGTGGCGCTCATCGGCGATTCCTCCTTTTCATTTTTTAGAGCTCCCGGTTGTTGCTTGGCAACGGGGGGCGAACGGTGGGGCACACGGATGTGTCAACTACGCGTTCGATGAACGAAGCTAATGGCTCCAGATTTTCTGTCAAGGTATTCATACCCATCAAATTGGTATAAATTCCAAAAGAACGTGGGGCGATATTGCCGGATCCGTGCTGGCGCCGGGCCGAACGCGATCTGTCCGGATCAGGAGGCGACATAAGATTTGCCGATCTCAAAAGACCTCCCAATGAATTTTCCCACCGCATGGTATTTCCGGGCTTCCGGACTGAAGACCATGGGGCGGATTTTTTCGATGTCCGGAACCCCATCCCCGCCCACCATGTTTTCGTCGATTTTGACGTCAAGGATTTCGCCGATGAAATGGGTATGCAGCCCGATTTCATGGTGATGCACCACGTTGCACTCCAACACCATCGGGAATTCCCCTACATAGGGTGCATCGACGCGCGCCGACCGGACAGGGGTGAGGCCGGTCTTTTCAAATTTATCGGTGTTGCGGCCCGACACCATGCCGAAGAAATCGGCTTCCTTTGCCTGAGCCTCGGAAGGCACGCTGAGGGTGTAGGCTCTCCGGTTCATGATATTGCCGTAAGTATACGTGGCTTTCCGAAGTGAAATGGTGACGCAAGGAGGGCTGGAGCAGCATATTCCGCCCCAGGCAATGGTCATGACGTTGGGCCTGCCGCCGGCATCGTAGGAGCCGACGCACCATACCGGTGCGGGGAAAATGAGCGTTCTGGCACCCAAGGATGTTTTCATGAGAAACCTCCGTTTCCATGGACCCTGTTGTGGTTTCAAACGATGGTTCGCCTGGCGTCGCCGCCGGGGGGATCCGACCGGCCCGGGAAGGCGAAAGGCTCCCGGCGCGTTCCGCGGCAACAAAGCCGTTCCCGGCGGCATTCTTCGCTTTATTAT
>JBJKPT010000130.1:0-8522 GCA_046706045.1 Desulfobacterales bacterium | reverse complement strand
GTCGCTGTAAAATTCGATCTCCACCCTGCCGCGTTCCTTTTGCCGCCGGATTTGGACCTTGGTGCCAAAATGGTGGGATAATTCGTTTTCGATGCGGGTGAAATGGGCGTTCTCGGAGTCGAGGGGCACGGGGGCGGCAGGCGTGGCCCGGGGGGTTTTCATTCGTTTGACCAGGTTTTCGGTCTGGCGTACGGAGAGCTTTTTCCCCATCACCTCCCGCCACACGGCCGTCTGCCGGACCGGCGTGTCCAGGCCGAGCAGGGCGCGGGCATGGCCCATGCTGAGGGAGCCGTCGATGAGGCAATCCTTGATCGGATCCGGCAATTGGCGCAATCGGAGGAAGTTCGCGACGGCCGAACGGCTTTTCCCCACCCGGGTTGCGGCCTCGTCCTGGGTGAGATGAAACTCGGTCATCAGCCGGTGGTAGGCTTCGGCCTCCTCGATGGGGTTGAAATTCTCGCGCTGGATGTTTTCGACGATGGACATCTCCAGCATTTCGGAATCGGTGATTTCCCGAACCACCACCGGAACCGATGAGAGCCCGACCATGCGGGCGGCGCGCAACCGCCGTTCGCCGGCCACCAGTTCGAAGCCGGTGCCGTCCTTTCGAACCAGAAGCGGCTGGATGATCCCCTGGGATCGGATCGAGTCGGCCAGCGATTCCAGTTCCTCCGGGGCGAATCGGCTCCGGGGCTGGAACCGGTTCGGATGGATCTGGTCGATGTCGCACGGAAAATAACTGCGGGGGATGGATCCGGAGAACGCTTCGTTCGTGGATTCGCCGGCCGGGATCAGGGCGTCAAGCCCCTTTCCAAGCGCCAGTTTTTTCCGTTTTTTCAGTGCTGGTTCTGCTGCGGGTGTCGGCATGGTCTATCCGTTGTTGCAGCCCTTTTCCGGAACGGGTTTCGGGTGGTCGCCGTCAGTGATCCGTATGGCTGCCGTTGCGGTTTAAAATTTCCTTGGCCAGATCGAGGTAACTGGCGGCACCGATGGAATTGGCATCGTAGGTGAGAATCGGCTGTCCGAAACTGGGGGCCTCCCCCAGCCGGACATTTCTGGGCACGACCGTTGAAAAGACCAGCCCCTTGAAGTAGTTTTCGGCTTCTTCGGCCACCTGATAGGAAAGATTGGTCCGCTTGTCGAACATGGTCAACAGAATGCCGACGATCCGAAGTCCCGGGTTGAGACGGTTTTGGATTCGCTTCATGGTCTGGATGAGCTGGCCCAAGCCTTCCAGGGCGTAAAATTCACACTGCAGGGGGATCAGCAGGGAGTGGGCCGCCGTCATGGCGTTGACCGTGAGCAGGCTCAAGGACGGCGGGCAGTCGAGGATGATGTAAGCGAACCGGTCGACGATTTCTGAAAGAAGGGATTTGAGCATGCTTTCCCGGCCCTCGGCATCCATCATTTCCACCTCGAAGCCGATCAGATCGACCAGGGCGGGAATCGCCTTCAGCGAATCGATGGCCGTATCCACGATGAGTTCCGTCACCCGCGACTGCCCGATCAGGCCTTGGTAGAGGCTTCGTGTGATGGTCGATTTGACCAAACCGATACCGGTGGTGGCATTGCCCTGGGGGTCGCAATCGACCAGCAGCGTGCGCTTTTCCGATGCCGCCAGGGACGCGGCGAGATTGACGGCGGTGGTGGTTTTGCCCACGCCGCCCTTCTGATTGGCAATGCAGATGATTTGGGCCAAAATGGCACGGTCCTATCATAAATGTTGCGGTTTCAAAAGCTTCTACGCTATGATCGGCGGCTGCGGAAAAAAGGCGAGCTCCGCCGTTTTTCTCTTTGAATCCAAATGGATGGCGCACTCGTCCACCATTCGGTGCGATTATAGGGAGCCCAAATGCGGTCATTTCGAAACCAACGGGGATGGCGACGGTGGCCGGCCGTCGTCGTCATCCTGTTTTTGTTGCTGCCGGTATCACCGGCCCATGCCGAACTCAGCATTCAGGAAGAGATCCGCATGGGGAGGCTCTTTTACCAGAACATCCAGACGACTTAAGTGGTCCTCCACGTCCCGGTGATCGACGACTATGTGAACCGCGTCGGCCAGCGGCTGCTCGCCACCCTGCCGCCTCAGCCTTTCGATTTTCATTTCCACGTGATCAAAGAGGAAACCTACAACGCCTTCGCCGGTCCGGGCGGCTATATCTTCATCTACAGCGGGCTGCTGGCGGACATGGACTCGGAATCCGAGCTGGCCGGCATTCTCGGCCACGAAATCGGCCACGTGGTGTGCCGCCACATCGCCAAACGGATCGAGCTCGGCAAGAAACTCGGTGCGGTGACCATCGCCGGCATCCTCGCCGGCATCCTTCTGGGCGTCGCCGGCGCCCCAACCACCGGCGGGGCGATGGTCATCGGCTCGGGCGCCGCCGGCCAGTCGGCGGCGCTGGCTTACAGCCGGGCCGACGAACAGCAGGCCGATCGGATGGGGTTCAAGGAGGTCACGGCCGCGGGCTACGATCCCGAGGGGATGGTGGACGTCCTCAAAATGATCCGGAGCCGGGAGTGGTTCGGCCCGAGCCAGGTGCCGACCTATTTGGAAACCCACCCGGCCATCGAGGACCGGATCAACTGGCTCTCGGAGTGGATCCAGCAGGATCGTGAGGCCGGCCACAAGGCTCCGGTCGTTCGCAACGAAGACGATTTTAACTTGATCCGGACCCGGGTCTACGCCCTGACCAAAGATGTCGATGCGGCCAAATCGTATTTTCAGAACGCGTTATCGGCCGGCGGCCCGCAGCCCATGGCGCATTACGGCATGGGGCTCGTCCTCTGCCGCATGGGCTATTACCGGGAGGCCGTCGCGCAATTCCGCCTGGCCCTTGCCGCCCACCCAAAGGACTCGCGCCTGCTTGGCGACCTCGGCCGCGCCCTCTACATGTCGGGGGACGTGGCCCATGCCCTGGGCGTTTTGCGGCAAGCCGTGGCCGACGGTCCCGACGATCCCCTGGCGCATTTTTATTACGGCCGGGCCCTGGCCATGAACAACGACCTCGCCCCCGCCCTGGGGCAGTTGCAACGCTCCGTGGACCTCTATCCCGACAACCCCGATGCCCATTACCAGTTGGCCGAGGTGCTGGGAACCCTTGGGCAGATGGCCGCCGCCCACTACCAGCTGGCCTACCGGTTCTACCTGGATCTGAAACCGCGTGTGGCCCGGTTTCATCTCGAACAAGCCCTGGCGGCCAAGCCGGACCCCGGTTTGCAAGAGCAAATTCAGCAGTTGAAAGCGGCCCTGGGGGGGCCGGGCGGAGCCGGTTCGCCGCAATGAGGCCGGCTTGCGTGTCGCGCCGTTGCGCGGGGGCTAGATTTTGTCGAAACGGGAGAACTGCATGGTGAACGTGCCGCGGCCCTGGGTGGCCGAGCGCAAGACCGTGGAGTAACCGAACATCCGCGCCATGGGCACCGTGGCCCGGATGGCCTGGAGGCCCTTGCGGTGTTCCATGGACTCGATTTTGCCGCCCCGGGCGCTGAGATCGCCGATGACATCCCCCATGAATGCTTCGGGCACAAAGACTTCGACGTCCATGATCGGATCGAGGAGAAACGGTTCGGCCTTGGCAAGGGCCTCTTTGCAGGCCATGGACGCACTGACGGTAAAGGCCAGTTCGGAGCCGAGGGATTCCCGGAATTCCCCGTCCAAAAGGGTGGCCTCCACGTCCACCACCGGATACCCCATCAACGAACCGCTTTCCAGGGATTCGAGCACGCCTTTTTCGATGGCCGGAAGGTAGATCGAGGGAACCACGGTCTCGTCGAGGGCCGAGGAAAACCGGTTTTCGCTTCCCCGGGCGATGGGGGCGAGCCGCAGCCGCACCTTGCCGAAATGGCGCTGGCCGGCGACCTCGTTGTCGAAGGTGGCCTCGGCCACGGCCTCCCGGGCGATGGTTTCCCGGTAGACGACCTGGGGTTTGCCGACATTGACGTTCGTGTTGAATTCCCGGAGCATTCGGCTGATGATGATTTCCAGATGCAACTCGCCCATGCCGGAAAGGATGGTCTGGCCGGTGTCTTCATCCTGACGAACGCGCAGGGTGGGGTCTTCGCTGACGAATTTCTCCAGAACCTCCGTGAGCTTTTCCTGATCGGCGACGGTTTTGGGCTCCACGGCAACGGAAATGACCGGCTCGTAGGTATCGATCGGTTCGAGAACCACCGGATGCTCCGGCGTGCAGAGGGTTTCGCCGGTCGAGGACGTCTTCAGGCCCATCACGCCGACGATGCTGCCGGCGCCGGTTTCCTCGATCCTCTCGCGTTTGTTGGCATGCATGCGCAGCAGGCGGCTGATCTTTTCCTTTTGTTTGCGCAGCGGGTTGTAGACATCGTCTTTGGCCTGCAGCCGGCCGCTGTAGACACGGACGAAACTCAACCGGCGGCCTTCGATGACGGACACCTTGAAGATCAGGGCGGCCAGGGGGGCCTTGTCGCTCGACGGGCATTCGACGACGGCCCCGGTATCCGGGTGGACGCCCTGAACCGGCGGGACTTCCGTCGGACTCGGCAGGTAGTCGACGATGGCATCGAGCAGGGGCTGGATTCCTTTATTCTTCAGGGCGCTGCCGCAGAGCACCGGCACGAGCCGCAGCCCGATGACCGCCTTTCGGATGGCCGCCACCAGGGCGTCGTTGGCAATGGGCGCTTCGGCGAGATAGGCTTCCATGATGCCGTCGTCGATATCGGCGACGGTCTCGATCAGTTTTTCCCGATATTCGGCCGCGGTATCGACCATCTCCGCCGGGATGTCGTCGTAGGTGAATTCCGCGCCGAGGGTGTCGTCCCTCCAGGTGATGCGCCGCATCTCGATGAGATCGATGATTCCCGAAAAGGCATTCTCCAGGCCGACCGGCAGCTGAAGGATCAGGGGGTTGGCATGCAGTTTTTCATGAATGGCCGAGACCGTGCCGAAAAAATCCGCTCCGATGCGGTCGAGCTTGTTGATGAAGGCGATTTTCGGGACATGGTAGCGGTCCGCCTGACGCCAGACCGTTTCCGATTGGGGCTGCACCCCGCCGACGGCGCAAAATACCCCGACGGCGCCGTCCAAGACCCGGAGGGAGCGTTCGACTTCGATGGTGAAATCGACGTGGCCCGGGGTGTCGATGATCTGGATCTGCCGGTCTTTCCAGTGACAGGTGGTCACCGCCGAGGTGATGGTGATGCCCCGTTCCTGTTCATCGGGCATCCAGTCCATGACCGCTTCTCCGTCGTGGACTTCGCCGATTTTGTGAGACCGGCCGGTATAATAGAGAATGCGTTCGGTGACCGTGGTCTTGCCGGCGTCGATATGGGCCATGATGCCGATGTTTCGTATCTGTTGAATGCTGTCTTTTTTCATCGGATCAATTGAATCCGGGCGCTGAACGTCGATTCGATATCGATGTCGCCGGCCAGGGTTTCGGCCGGTTTGCCGTCGACGAGGATCTGTACGCGATGCACCCGAGGCATGTTGAGCACCAAGGTGTTGACGATCGCAAATACGGCCAGGTATTCCGAGGCCACCCCCTTTGGAAACGGTTTGCGGAAAGCGCCGTCCAAATCGACCACGGCCGTGCCGTCCGGGGTGATGAAAACGGCGCGAATTTTCGTATCCGGGGGAAGGGCCGGAAGCCGCTCGCCCTGGGGGCCGGCGATCAGCCGGGTCAGAAGCCACCGGGCGAGGGTTGCGGCATCGTCGGTCGGTACGCCAAGGGGCACGGTTTCCGTGGTCAGGTGGGTCAGGCCGGGGTCCGGGAAAAAAAGCTGAACCATGCCGTTGACCCGTTGACCGTCCGGGGGCGTATCGGTTCCAAAGGCGGCGGCGGCGACACACACGGCAACGGCGACCAGGACCGCGACGCCGCACCACGTACCGGCTCGTCCGCTTGCCTGTCGGGCCTTGTGTTTCCGCCATTTTCCGGTAGGCCGTAAGCGCATTGCGGTCGACCCCGCCACCCATTGGGAATACCGTTTGCCGGAAACCACGGACCCACTTTTTTGAAGATCGCGGCGTGGCATGTGCCGGTTTTGGCTTCCATTAATAAAGCTTTTCCTTCTAAGCCAACCGACGGACGAATGTCAAGGCCGGTGCCACATCAAAAAGAAAAAAGGCCGTTTACCGAAGTAAACGGCCCGGCGCGCTCTGGTGGTGGAGCTGAGGGGGCTCGAACCCCTGGCCTCATGACTGCCAGTCATGCGCTCTCCCAGCTGAGCTACAGCCCCGTAAAGGTGAAAGGCGATTTAACAGATCGTCCTCGGGACTGTCAACGATAAATTCATGGGCTTTAAAAAATTTTGGGATCCGACGGACCATGGGATGGGGAAAATGTTGACAAAGAAAACAGGAAAAAATAGGGTTACCTGTTTAACCGTATTAACTCACTGAAGATACATCGATTTATTCGAAGGAAGGGATCTCCATGCTCAAGTTGATGCGCAAAAATGCCGGTTCATGGATGGTGAAGTTTATCCTGGGCGCGATCATCATCGTGTTCACGTTTTGGGGGGTTGGGACCTGGCAGGCCGAACGACGCAACCAGGTGGCCTCCGTGAACGGGGCGTCGATCACCTACGATGAATACCGTCAGGTTTACGATTCCCTGGTGGACCAGGCACGCCAGCAATTCGGCGGCAACCTCAGCGACAACGTTTTGAAAATGCTTCAACTCGACCAACGCGCGCTGGACCGGCTCATTCAGCAGGAACTGCTGAAACAGGAGGCCAAACGCCTGGGGCTTCGGGTTACCGATCTCGAACTGGAGCGATCCATCGCTCAATACCCGGCGTTCCAAGAAGGCGGTTCGTTTAACAGACAACTCTATCGCGCCGTGCTGGAGCAAAATCACCTGACACCGGAGGCATTTGAAAACGACCAACGCGTCGAACTTCTGATTGAAAAACTGCGTCGGTCCGTCGTTGGGGTTCCAAAAGTGTCCGAGGCGGAAATCGAGGATTGGTATCAATGGCAGAATGCGACGGTCGATCTCGACGTGGCGACGTTTTCACCGGATCGCTACACCGACATGCCCATCAAGGAAGCGGACGTCCGGGCCTTTTTCAATGAGAACAGGGCAAACTATCAGTCCAAGCCCGAGGTCAAAGTCAAGTACATGATCTTTCCCTTTGCCGACTTCCGGTCCAAGGCCGTCGTTTCCGAAAAGGATATCAGCGCCTATTACGATGCCCATATCGCGGATTATTCCACCCCGAAAATGGTCGAGGCCCGGCACATTCTGATCAAGGTCGCCCCCGATGCCGATGCCGCCGCCGTCGCCAAGGCCCTGGCCCGCGCCAAAGCCGTGGAGGCCAAAGCCCGGGCCGGTGAAGATTTTGCGATGCTGGCGAAGACGTATTCGGAAGGCCCAACGAAAGATCGCGGCGGGTACCTGGGATTCTTCAAAAAAGAAGACATGGTCAAGCCTTTTGCCGACAAGGCCTTCTCCATGCACGAAGGGGAGATCAGCGATCCGGTGCGCACCCGGTTCGGGTGGCACATCATTAAAGTGGAAAAGATCCGGCCCGCGTCCACCAAAACCCTGGAGTCGGTGAGCGCCGAGATCCGCCAAACCCTTTTGGACGAACAAGCAAAAAAACTCGCCGATGCCGCGGTCAAAGAAGCCTATGACAAAGCCTTTGAAAGCACCGATCTTGCCGATGTCGCCAAGAGTCTGGGAGTCAACATCAAAACGACCGACTTCTTTGATAAGGACGGTCCGGTCGGGGTCCCCGATGGCAGTGCTTTCGCCTCGGCCGCCTTCAAACTCGGCATAAACGATGTCAGCGATATCATCGAAGGCAAGAACGCATATTATCTTTTGCAGGTCATCGGCAAAAAGGCCGCAAGGCCTCTCACCTTCGAAGAAGCCAAGGCTGAAGCGCGCGCGGATCTCGTCATCAAACGGCAGAAAGCAGAAGCCAAGGCCGATGCCGAAGCCTTTCTCAATGCCCTTAAAAAGGGTGCCACCATCGACGAGTCAAAGAACAAATACAATATCCAGCCGATATCCACCGGACCTTTCAAACGTGAGACGGCGATTCCGCATATCGGGTATGACGCGGCCATTTCTCAGGCGGCGTTTCATTTGAGTCCGGCCCACCCGCTGCCCAACGAGGTGTTTCAGAGCAGCGGCGGGTTTGTCGTGATTCGGCTAAAGTCCCGCAAAGAAGCCGACATGGCCGGACTGGAAAAAGTCAGGGACGAGATCCGGCAAAGGCTCCAAGCCGAAAAGGAACGACAGGTATTTCAAGCGCTCATCGATCGGCTTAAAAGTACGGGCAAGATCGAAGTTTCGGAGAATTTCAAATCTTCATTCAGGTTTTGACAGGTCCGCGGCGGCCGCGTTCACGGCCGCCGCGTTCACGAGGCCCCCGTCGTGCGACATTGGCTTTGAGGGATTGTTCCAAATCACCTGGGAAGAAGTGAGGGAACCAACATGGTCAAAAAGTCCTCCTCCGTTCGTTCCGGGCATCGCATAAAAAAATGTCCGTTTTGCGGTGAATATCTCCGTGTGGACGACAGTCGCTGCACCGAC
>JBJKPT010000129.1:0-1931 GCA_046706045.1 Desulfobacterales bacterium | reverse complement strand
ACGAAGTGCTGGCCGTGGTGCGTGAATGCCTCACCGATTACAAACGCCGCAGCCGCGGCGGCCGGCGCTTTGCCGAAATGTTTACCGATGGGGATTTTGACCGGTTGGTCCGAACGTTTGGTAAGCGCGAATGATTTGGATACGCGACCGGCCGAACGAGGTTTAAACTGGGTTCATCCACAACGGGTCATTTCCTCGCGCTTTCTTCGGTGTCCGCGCCAATTTGAACTCCCGCCAATTCGCCTAATTCTCAGAACGGGCACGCCATACGGGACCATCGTCATTTCCTGCAATACACGCTCGGTTCCACGTAGCTCAAGCCGTGCTTCAAGCCGCTCAGGCTTTCCGCGCCGCCGATGATGAAGTATCCCCCCGGGGCCAGTGCCCGGACCAGTTTGTTTACCACCAGTTCTTTGGTCGGGTGATCAAAGTAAATCATCACGTTGCGGCAAAAAATCATGTCGAAGACCCGATTGGGCGGCTCGTCCTTCAGGAGGTTGAACCGTTCGAAGCGAATCCGTTGGCGAACCGCTTCCTTGACCCGGACGTGATCGGCCCATTTGCCGACCCCTTTTTGAAAGTAGGTCCGGAGCATGGGATGGGGTATGTTGGCCGCGGATTGCAGCGGATAGATGCCCATGCGGGCTTTTTCCAGGCAGGTGATGGAGATGTCGGTGGCAAAGATCGAGGGGGCGAATCCTTGGTCGAGGCATTGGGTGGCGATGGAATACGGTTCTTCCCCGCTGGAGGAGGCCGCGCACCAAATGTTCGGCATGGCTGCGTTGAGGTACTGGAAGCATTTCGACTCGCGGAAGAAGAAGGTGTGGTTGGTGGAGATCGCGTCGAGAAACCGGTACAGCTCTTCCCGGTCCGTGGCGATGAGCTTGAAATAGGTGCCGGCCTCGACCTGAAGCACATGCAGGCGTTTGGCAAGCCGGGCATTTAAGAGTTCCCGTTTTTCATCGGTCAGGTGGATGCCGGCTTCCCGGTAGACGAGATCGCAGTATTTCCGAAATTGCGTATCGGTTAGTTTTCGGGTGGCAAACATGGGCCGGGTTGCCGCAAGGATTCGGGGATTGGTGCCGGAGGATGCGCAACGCCGAGCGAAACAGCATCTGCTGCGAACCCCAACGGGCGTTAACGTATAGAATCATAGCCGGTCCCCGATGCTCTGTCAAAACGAAACCGGCACGCCATGGCCGGGGGCGCCGGCGTCGTTTTGCGACGTCGTGCGCACGCCTGGGGTTCGGGGGCCATTTTTTTCTGGAAACGGTAACGACGATACCTACGGCGGATCAGTTTTTGAGCCCTTTGACATCCTTTCGATGGGAAACGATCGTTCCGCGGGTGCTGATGACAATCTCTTCCAGGGGGATGTCGCAACCGGACGCCGCGAGGGCTTTTCGCACGACGCCCGAAAGGCCGGTGCAGCAGGGCACCTCCATCATGATCGTGGTCACGCGCCGGGGGCCGGCATTGGTGAAGATATCGGTAAATTTTTCCACATACATCGGCGCGTCGTCGAATTTGGGACACCCGATCATCACCACCCGGCCCTTGAGAAATTCCTGGTGAAGACTCGGAAAAGCGACGGGGACACAGTCGGCTACGACCAAAAGGTCGGCGCTTTTGAGAAATGTTGCTGTCGGCGGTACCAGCCGGATCTGGACCGGCCAGTGGGTCAGCTCCGATGCGGCGGCCGGACCGTGGGCCCTCGGCACGTTGGCCGCCAGGCAGGCATCGCCGCCGGTAGTGGTAAAGGTCTCCATGCGGGCCGATGGACAACCGCCGCCCGCATGGGGAATGGGCTCCGCCGCGGCGGCGGGCCGGCCGGCCAGATGACGCGCCACGGCCTCATCGTCGAATTCCTCGGCTTCGCGTTCGACGATCCGCAGCGCCCCGTTGGGGCATTCCCCCAGGCAGGCGCCGAG
>JBJKPT010000128.1:0-12198 GCA_046706045.1 Desulfobacterales bacterium | reverse complement strand
CCTGGACGAAGCCCTGGCGGCCCTCGAAGCCGATCACGACTGGTTGCTCAAGGGCGATGTGTTCACCAAGGACGTCATCGACATGTGGATCAAATACAAAACGGCCAACGAGGTAAACCCGGTCCGGCTGCGTCCGCATCCCCACGAGTTTTACCTCTACTACGACATCTAAACTTCCCACAGGGCGGCACCGGCAAAGACAAACGCGTGCGGCGCCCCGTGGTCGCATCGGCAAAAAATGTCTTGACAACTTTTGCCGACACCGGTAGGAGGTATCCGAGATCGCCGTATCCGTCCGAACGATACGGCTACCGTTTGGAGCGAAGCAATACGCCAACCGTGTCTTTTGGGTAAACATTCATGCGTTTCATTTGCGCTGGCAGCCGTGGCTATTATTTTTATTACCGGTATTGTTTTGCCACCGGTCTGCCTGGCATGCGCTGAAAGACACGCTCCATCACCGAGCAAAAAGCCGTGGGCAGACCGAAGCCGCCCACGGCTTTTTTATTTGAAAAAGGCTGTGGGGGAGGGAACCCGCCACCGACGGTCTTTTTGCCTGGCGCCTGCTTTTGCCGGGCGCCTGACGAGCCCGCCACCGTTTCCTTTGAGCCGATGGCGTCAGGAAAGGACATCTCCATGAGGCCGACCCAGGACACCCGGGTGCAGGGGTACACACCGTTAATGACCCCGCGCGCACTCAAAGAGGAACTGCCGATGACCGCTGCCGCCAACGACACCGTGATCCACGGCCGGGAGGCGGTCGAAGCCATTCTGAAACGAGAGGACCGACGGCTTTTGGCCATCGTCGGCCCCTGCTCCATTCACGACGAAGCCGCGGCCCTGGAATATGCCGGCCGGCTGGCATCGCTACGGCGGCGAGTCGCCGACACCTTTTGTGTCATCATGCGGGTCTATTTCGAAAAACCCCGTACCACTGTCGGATGGAAAGGGCTCATCAACGATCCCCACCTGGACGGCAGCTGCGATATGACCGCAGGCCTCCGAAAGGCCCGCCGCATTCTCTTGGCCATCACCGAAATGGGACTTCCCGCGGCCACGGAAATGCTGGATCCGATCACACCCCAATACCTGGCCGATCTGGTCAGTTGGGCGGCGGTGGGCGCCCGCACCACCGAATCCCAGACCCATCGGGAAATGGCCAGCGGTCTTTCCATGCCGGTCGGGTTTAAAAACGGAACCGACGGAAACCTGAATGCCGCCATCAACGCCATCGTCGCGGCCCGTGCGGCCCAGTCCTTTCTCGGGATCGACCAGGAGGGTCAAACGAGCATCGTCAGCACAGCCGGAAACCCCTTCGGCCACGTCGTCCTGCGCGGGGGCCCCCGGCCCAACTACGATCCCTTGAGCATCGAGTCGGCCCGGCTCAAACTCATCGAAAAAAATTTGCCCGAGACGGTGGTGATCGACTGCTCCCATGCCAATTCCATGAAAAAACATCAGGGACAAGCCATTGTCTGGCGAAGCGTGATCGATCAGGTTCTGGGGGGAAGCGAGGCCGTCGTCGGTCTCATGCTGGAAAGCTACCTGAAGGCGGGCAACCAGAAATTCACGGGTGATCCCACCCGGCTCGAAGCCGGTCTTTCCGTCACCGACGAGTGCATTTCCTGGGAAACGACCGAAACCCTGCTCTCAACCGCCCACGACAAACTCTTGGCTGCCGGCTGCTGCGCCACGGCCGCCTGACGGGAATCCGAGATGACGACAACGACCGAGCAGCCCCCATCGACCCCCGCGGCAGGAACCATCGAGGGGATGCGTACCGAAATCGATGCCATCGATGACCGCTTGCTGGAATTGGTGAACCGCCGGATGGCGCTTGCCGAAGCCATTGGCAGGGAAAAACGCAAAAGCGGCCGTCCGATCCTGGATAACCTCCGGGAGGAGGAAATCATCCAGCGCCTGAAAAGCGGAAACCGCGGCCCCCTGACCGCATCCCAGGTCGAGCGGCTGTTTCGAACGGTCATCTCCTTCTCGCGTCAACTTCAGGTATTGGAACGGATCAGACCATGAAGGCCTCCTCCGCCACCGCCCTCTATGCCGTGATCGGCCACCCGGTGGGCCACAGCCTGAGCCCGTTGATGCACAACCGGGCCTTTGCCCACCGCGGCATCGATGCGGTTTATCTGGCCTTCGACGTCAAGGACGTGGCCGCGGCCGTCGCTGGCATCCGGGCACTCGGCATCCGGGGCGTCAGTGTCACGGTACCCCACAAGATCTCCATCATGGCCCATCTGGACGCGATCGATCCGGAGGCCGCGGGCATCGGCGCCGTCAACACCATCATCTGCCGCGACGGACGGCTGCTGGGGAAGAATTCCGACAGCGCCGGCGCCATGGACGCCCTGGCGGAGGCGACCGAAATCGCCGACCGACGCGTGGCCGTCATCGGTGCCGGCGGCGCGGCCCGGGCCGTGGCCTACGGCGTTCGGCATCGGGGCGGCCGACTCCGGATCCTCAACCGCTCCACGGACCGGGGCCGGGCCCTGGCCGAGGAGTTCGAAGGAGAATTCCAGCCCCTTTCCGAGGCCGATCTCAGGGATTGCCGGGTGCTCATCAACACCACGCCGATCGGGATGCGGCCCCAAACCGAGGCGATTCCCATCCCGGCGGACCGGCTGCACCCGGGACTGGTGGTGATGGACATCGTCTACACCCCGCTGAAAACCCGCCTGCTGGCCTTGGCCGAAGCCCGGGGATGCACCACCGTGGACGGACTGGCCATGTTCATCGGCCAGGGGGCCCGGCAGTTTGAATGGTGGACCGGAGGGCCGGCGCCGATTCGGGTAATGACGGAAGCGGTGCGGGATGCCTTGGAAAAAAAGGAATGAAGATGGATATTCGAATGGTTCGGACCGCTCCCTTGGTATCAAACGCCGTGGTGCAGGTGCCCGGCTCCAAGAGCTACTCCCACCGCGTGCTGATCGCCGCGGCGCTCGCCCCGGGCACCAGCACGGTGGAAAACCTCCTCGACAGCGAGGACGTTCGCCTGACCCGGGCCGCTCTTGAAAAATTGGGCATCGGCATCGAGGGAGACGACCCCGTCACCGTCCACGGCCGCGGGGGCCACCTGGCGCCCTGGCCCGAACCGATCGATCTCGCCAATTCCGGAACCTCCGTACGTCTTTTGACCGGCATCGCGGCCCTCGGCAAAACCCCTTACGTGCTGACCGGTTCCGCACGGATGCGGCAACGTCCGATCCAGGATCTGCTGGACGGCCTCGTTCAGATCGGAGCGCGCGCCGAAAGCCAGAAGGCCGACGGCTGCCCGCCGGTCACCGTCGACGGCGGCGGATGCCGGGGCGGCGCCCTGGACCTGAAATGCGGACAAAGCAGCCAGTATCTGTCCGCGCTGCTCATGATGGGCCCCTGCACCCCGAAGGGACTGGACATCCGGGTCGTCGAAGGACCGGTATCCCGGCCGTACATCGAGATGACCATCGAGGTGATGCGGCGCTTCGGGATCACCGTCTCCGCCGAGAGCGACACCCGGTTTCGGATCCCCGGGGAGCAGGCCTATCGGCCGGGCGCGTATCGCGTGGAACCGGACGCCTCCCAGGCCGGCTATTTCTGGGCCGCGGCCGCCATCACGAAAACCGCGGTCACGGTCCAGGGGCTCACCTGCGATTCACGGCAGGGCGATCTGAGGCTCGTGGATCTTCTCTGCGCCATGGGCTGTACGGCCGAGCGCGGGGGCGACGGCATCACGGTTCAAGGCGGCCCCCTTCGGGCCATCGACGTGGACATGGCCCACATGCCGGACATGGTGCCGACCCTTGCCGTGGTCGCCGCGTTTGCCGAAGGCACCACCCGGATCCGAAATGTCGGACATCTGCGCATCAAGGAAAGCGACCGGCTCGAGGCCGTGGCAAGGGAGCTGAAACGGATGGGCGTAGCGGCCCACACCACCGACGACGGTCTGGTTATTTCCGGCGGAGAACCCGTCGCCGCCATCATCGATACCCATGACGACCACCGGTTGGCCATGAGTTTTGCCCTGGCCGGTCTCCGGGTGCCGGGCATCGGCATCCTGAACCCGTCCTGCGTGCAAAAATCGTTTCCAGGCTTCTGGGAGGTGTTGGAATCCCTCTATTCACGGCTGGAGGGGGCGGTGTGAAAAAAAACCTCTTTTTAATCGGCTTTCGCTGCGCGGGAAAATCCGTGGTGGGCCTGCGGCTCGCCCAGGGGCTGGGCCGGCGGTTTGTCGACACCGACCGGGCGATTGAGGCCCGGGCCGGCCGGAGTATCGCCGAAATCATCAGCGCCGAGGGCTGGCCAGGGTTCCGGCGGCGGGAGGCCGAGGCGCTGGCCGAGATCTCCCGTGAGGCGCAACAGGTCGTGGCGACAGGCGGGGGGATTGTCCTGGATCCGGAAAACGTCCGATGCATGAAGGCCCATGGCGTGGTGGTTTTCCTGGAGGCCACGGTGGAAACGATCCGGCGGCGCATGGCGAACGATCCCGCCTCGGCGGCGCGGCGGCCGGCGCTGACCGACCGCGGTCCCGAAACGGAAATCCGGCACGTTCTCGCCGCCCGCTTGCCGGTGTACGCGGCCGCGGCCGAATACTGCGTAAATACCGATGGCAAAGGAATCGACGCCATCTGCGAGGAAATTTTGGTGCAAACCGGCTTACCCGCGGCACCGCCCGAACGGTGCCGGCGGCCGCACCCGACCTCAACCACAACGAAAGGCATGTGATGTCCAGTAGCTTTGGAACGGCATTTCGCATCACGACCTTCGGCGAATCCCACGGCAGGGCCGTGGGGGTCGTCGTGGACGGCTGTCCTGCCCGGATGGCCCTGGACGAAACGGATATCCAACCGGCCCTGGACCGTCGGCGCCCCGGGCAAAGCCCGCTTTCCACGACTCGGGATGAGGTCGACCGGGTGGCGATCCTTTCCGGCGTGGAAAACGGTCAAACGCTCGGAACCCCCATCGCCCTGACCGTGGCCAACCGCGACCAGCGGCCCACGGATTACGGCGCCATGGACGAGATCCCGCGGCCCAGCCACGCCGATTACACCTACCGGGTCAAGTACGGCATCCGGGCCAAAAGCGGGGGCGGTCGGGCCAGCGCCCGGGAAACCATCGGCCGGGTGGCCGCCGGCGCCATCGCCGACAAGTTCCTGCGCGAAACCGTGGGCATCGCCATCGTGGCCTGGGTGGAAAGTGTGGGCGAGGTCGAGGCAATGGGCATCGATCCGGATACCGTTACCCGCGAAGCCGTGGACCGGTTTCCGGTCCGTTGCCCGGACCCGGAAGTGGCCGAACGGATGGCCAAGGCCATCCTCGCCGCCCAGGAGGACGCCGATTCCCTGGGCGGCATCCTGGGATGCGTCTGCCGCGGGGTGCCGCCAGGCATCGGGGAACCGGTGTTCGACAAGCTCGAGGCAAAACTGGCCCAGGCCATGCTCTCGATCCCGGCGACCAAGGGATTTGAAATCGGTTCCGGTTTCCGCGGCACGCGGATGCGCGGATCGGTTCATAACGATCCGTTTGTCCTTCGCGGGGACCGGCTCGGCACCGCGACCAACCACAGCGGCGGGGTCCAGGGAGGCATCGCCAACGGGGAACCGATCCGCTTCCGAGTGGCGTTCAAGCCCGTGGCGACCATCGGAAGACCCCAGAAGAGCGTGGACTTCGCCGGCCGACCGGTCACCCTCCTCGCCAAGGGGCGGCACGATCCCTGTGTCGTTCCCCGGGCCGTGCCGATCGTCGAAAGCATGGCGGCCCTGGTCCTGGCCGATATGATCCTGAGACAGAAGGCACGTGAATGACGCTATTCTCCCAACGCATCCAGGCCGTCGCCCCATCGCGCACCACCCGGTTCACCGGCCTCATCGGCCGGTTGCGCGACCAGGGCCGGGACATCGTCGATCTTGCCGTGGGCGAGTATTACCGGCCACCGGAACCCGAGGTCATCGAAGCGACCCAACGGGCGCTGGCCGAACATTTGACCGGCTACGGACCGGTGGCCGGGCTTCCCCGGCTGCGTGCGCGGCTCGCCGCGGCCCATGGCCTCGGCGGACCGGAACGGGTCGTCGTGTCAAACGGGGCAAAACAAGTCCTCTACGGCCTGTTCCAGGTTCTTCTGAATCATGGCGACGAAGTGATCATCCCCTCGCCGTGTTGGGTCAGCTTTCCGGAAATGGTGCGCCTGGCCGGCGGCATTCCCCGGCTTGTCGCGACGGACGGCGGTCGGCTCGACCCGGATGCCGTTGCCGCCGCCATGACACCGAAAACCCGGGCGATCCTCATCAACACGCCCAACAACCCCACCGGCGTGGTCTACCCGGAATCCGTTGTTGCCGCCGTAGCGAAAATGGCCGCCGCCCGCGGGGTGTTTCTGATCGGTGACGAAACCTACGGCCGGCTGGTTTACGACGGACTTCGCGCGTTTTCCGTACTGTCCCTGCCCGATACCGGCGACCGAACCGTGGCCGTGGGCAGTTTTTCCAAGGTTCACAGCATGACCGGTTTCCGGGTCGGCTTTGCCGTAGGGCCGGAACCGGTGATCCGCGCCCTGGAAAAATGGCAGAGCCATGCCTCGGGAAACGTCTGCACCTTTGCCCAATACGGGGCACTGGCGGCACTGGACCTGCCCGAGCGCATCGTCGAAACCCGGGTGGCGGAGCTCAAGGTCAACCGGGATCTTGCCCAGGCGGCCGTTTCCGGGCGGTTTCCCCATTCCCGGTGCCAGGGTGGATTTTATTTTCTGATCGACATTTCGGCACGGATGAGGCCCGGCGAGACGGCGGAGGCCGTTGCCATGGGCCTTCTCGATCGAGCCGGGGTGGCGGTGGTGCCGGGAGAGGCCTTTGGGGCAGCCCATGCCATCCGCCTATCCTTTGCCGTAC
Source organism: Desulfobacterales bacterium (assembly GCA_046706045.1). Lineage (GTDB taxonomy): Bacteria > Desulfobacterota > Desulfobacteria > Desulfobacterales > JBDRRP01 > JBJKPT01. The sequence continues at coordinate 5,323 of JBJKPT010000128.1, read as the reverse complement.
CGACGGAACGGTTGATCGCGGGACTTGATCGGATGATGGGTGCGTTATGATCGGCGTGATCGGATTTGGACGGTTCGGGCGGCTTGCCACCCGTTATCTTTCCGAGTATTTTCCCGTGTTCGTCCACGACCCGGCGGCACCGGCAACGGCCGTTGCCGCCGCCGGTGGCGAAGCGGTACCCTTTGATGTGGCCTGCCGGCAAGACGCGGTATTGCTTTGCGTTCCGATATCGCAGCTGCGGCCAGTACTGGACGCCATGGCGACGGCAGCCGTGTCCCCGCCGACCCTGGTCGTCGACGTCTGCTCGGTCAAATCCCTGCCGGTCGCGTGGATGCGGGAACGGCTGCCCAAGGGGGTGGAATTTCTTGCCACCCATCCGATGTTCGGACCCGACAGCGCCGCCGGCACCTTGGTTGGGAAAAAAATCGCCATCTGTTCCGGCCGTGTCGCTCCGGAACGCTACCGGTGCATCCACGCGTACCTAAAGAAAAGGGGTCTTTCAATCATCGAAACGACCCCCGAAGACCATGACCGCCAGATCGCCGTCACCCTGGCCTTGACCCATTTCATCGGCCGGGGCCTTGAACGGTTCGGCGCAGCCGATTACCCGATCGATACCGAAGGCTACCAGCGACTCCGCCACATTCTCGGGGTGGTGGGAAACGACACGTGGCAGTTATTTGAAGACATGCACCGCTTCAATCCCTACGCCGCCGATGCCCGGCGGCGGTTTCTCGCGGCGATGGCCGAACTCGACGAATCCCTTCAGGATGGCGATCCTCAGATTTTATAAATCGTGCGTTCGTCGGTGATGATGATATCGACGTACTTGTCGTGGGACTCCATGGGAACCTGGGCGAAAATCTGCTCTTCCATGGCAAGGGATACCTTGCGGGTGGTGGCGGGCAACCTCGGGATGACGCGATCGTAATACCCTTCGCCGGTACCCACCCGACCGCCCTTCTCATCGAGGGCCAGGGCCGGAACGATGGCGATATCGATGCATTCCATGGGAACGGATTTGCAGCGCCCGGAATCCGGTTCGAGAATACCCCTTGCGCCCATGCGCAAGTCCGTGTCCGGATTGTCCACCTTGAGCAGGGTCATGGTGCGCCGATCCGCATTGAAGGCCGGCAAAACCACCATTTTATTAAACTCGTAGCTCCTTCGCAAAATCCGGTCGGTCGGCACTTCTCCCGACGTGTGGACATAGAGCATCACGATGTGCGATTCGAGAAAATTGGCAAATTCGAACAGCCGATTTTCAATCGCATCGAGTTTTTCCTGGATCCGTTCGGGCGGCAATTGTTCAAGCGCTGTCTTGACTTGCAGTCGAATGTCGCGTTTGGCTTCCTGAATTTCCTCCATTTGCACTCTCCCAGAAGAACGAATCATCGATTCCGAGTTCTCGAATCTCATGGCGGATTCATTTCAACCGTCATCCATCATTGACTGAATCGGCATCCCGTACTACAGACGAATCGGCTGCGAGGCCCTGTTCGAAGCGCTTCCGGCGTGGTTTCATCCCAAAACGAAACGCCGGTGGGAATCGAACCGAATCGGATGCTCCGGCATTGGATTGCAACATGCCAAACTTTTAATATAGGTATTTGAATGCTGGAAATCAAGTTTGTCAGACAAAATTTGGAGGCGGTCCAGACCGCCCTGGAAAATCGGGGGACCAGTGCCGACCTGGTGGCCTTCAAGGCCGCCGACAACCGGCGCCGAGACATCCTCCAGGAGCTTGAAACCCTGCGGCATCGGCGCAACCAGGCATCTGAAGACATCGCCCGCATGAAAAAAGCCGGGCAAAACGCCGACGGCCCGGTGAAGGAAATGCGAGAGGTATCCGCGCGGATCAAACTGCTCGAAAAGGAGCACGCGGAGATCGAAACCCGGGTCCTGGGAATCCTTATGGGCATCCCCAACATACCGCACGCATCCACCCCCGTTGGGAAAAACGAATCGGACAACCCGGTGATCAAGACGGTCGGCGTTCCACCGGCCTTCGGATTTACGCCAAAGGCGCACTGGGACATCGGCACCGTTTTGGGGATCTTCGATTTCGACCGGGCCGCCCGCATTGCCGGTGCGCGGTTTCCATTGTATTTGGGGGCGGGCGCCATGCTGGAACGGGCGCTCATCAACTTCATGCTCGATCTGCATACGACATGCCACGGGTATACGGAGATCTTGCCGCCGTTCATCGTCAACCGTGACACCATGACCGGCACCGGCCAGCTGCCGAAATTCGAAACCGACCTGTTCAAACTCGAAGGCTGGGATTATTTTCTTATCCCCACGGCCGAGGTACCGGTCACCAACATCCACCGGGATGAAATCCTCGACGAGGAAAGCCTGCCCATCCGCTATACGGCCTACACTCCTTGTTTTCGATCCGAGGCCGGCTCTTATGGCAAAGACACCCGGGGCCTTATCCGGCAGCATCAATTCAACAAGGTGGAACTTGTCAATTTCACCACCCCCGAAACCTCTTATGTGGAACTGGAAACCCTCCTGGCTTCGGCCGAGGCCGTGTTAATGGCCCTGGAGATTCCCTACCGTGTCATCTGCCTGTGCACCGGGGACCTTGGTTTTTCGGCGGCAAAGACCTATGATATCGAGGTCTGGCTGCCGGCCCAGGACACCTACCGCGAGATCTCCTCGTGCAGCAATTTTGAAGACTTTCAGGCCCGGCGGGCCAACATCCGGTTCCGGCGCAAGGGAAAGAAAGGCACGGAACTCGTGCACACCCTGAACGGTTCCGGGCTGGCGGTCGGTCGCACCGTGGCCGCCATCCTGGAAAACTTTCAAGAAGCAGTCGGCTCGGTTCGGATTCCGGAAGCACTCCGGCCGAACCTGCGGGGAAGGGAGCGGATCGGATCATTAAACCGGAGATGTTTCCGCCCGATGTGGCACCCCATATCGTTCCCCGGACCGGCGGTCGCCTGATTTACCGATGCCTTGCCTGCGGCCTGGAGGCCGGCATCGAATCGCTCCTTTACACCTGCCCGGCCTGCGGCCAGGTGCTCTTGCTTTACGACACCGATTTCGACCGTCTGAAAAGGGTACCGGGAAAGACCTGGCAGCGGATTTTCGACTACCGGAAGCTCCTCCTGGAACCCGCGCTCAAAGGCATCTACCGCTACCACGAATTCATCGGCCCGGTGATCCCTCTGGATGCCGTGGTCTACCTGGGCGAAGGGCACACGCCGGTGGTGGAAGCCAACGCCTTGCTGCAGAATCGTGTTGGTATGCGGTTTTATTACAAAAACGACGGCCAAAACCCATCGGCCTCATTCAAGGACCGTGGCATGGCCAGCGCCTTGAGCTATATCCATTACTTGGTGCGCAACGGTCTGGTCGATCAAGTTCTGGCCGTGTGCGCGTCCACGGGCGATACCTCGGCTTCCGCCGCCCTCTACGCCGCCTACCTCCAGCCCCATGTGAAATCCGTCGTTTTGCTGCCGCACCGGAAAGTGACCCCCCAGCAGCTCGGCCAGCCCCTGGGCAGCGGCGCGACGGTGTTTGAAATTCCCGGCGTTTTCGACGACTGCATGAAGGTGGTGGAGTACTTATCCGAACATTATCCGGTAGCCCTTTTGAACAGCAAGAACGCCTGGCGCATCCTCGGGCAGGAATCCTATTCCTACGAAATCGCCCAGGATTTTGATTATTGCTTGGCCGACAAGGTCATTGTCGTGCCCATCGGCAATGCCGGCAACATCACGGCCGTCATGAGCGGCTTTCTCAAATTTTACGACACCGGCATCATCGATGCCCTGCCCAAAATCCTCGGCGTTCAATCCACGCACGCCAACCCGGTCACCCGCTATTACCGGGAACCGGATCCTCAAAAACGCCGGTTTTCACCGGTAACGGTCCGGCCAAGCACGGCCCAGGCCGCCATGATCGGCAATCCCGTATCCATGCCTCGCGTGATTCACCTGGTGGAAACCTACAATCGGCGCGCCGGAAAGGAACGGGTCTTTTTTACGGAAGTGCCCGAACAGGCCATCATGGACTGGGAACTGACCGCCAACCGAAACGGACATATCGCCTGCACCCATGGCGGGGAGTGCCTGGCCGGGCTCACGATAGCCCTGGCCGCCGGGATCGTCGATGCGACGGAAACGGCCGTTCTGGATTCCACGGCCCACGCCCTGAAGTTTGCCGGCTTTCAAGACATGTACTTTGAAGGACGATTTCCGCCGGAATACGAGATCACGCCCAAAGCGACCCTCGTCAACGCACCGGAACTCATCCGGCCCGGGGACGCCGCCGCGGTGCCGGCGCCCGGAAGGCCTCTGGATGCCCCGGCCATGGCGATTTTCGTCAAACGCGTGGCGACGGAGATCGCCCAAAAACTTCAAATTCCGCCCAACACCCGGGAATGACGCATTTTCTCCGATATGCGAAGCGCCTCCTTTGCTCCCTTCTGCTGATGGTCGCCATCGGTGCCATCTGCCCGACCCCTGCCCAAAGCGAGCTGGTCTACAAAAACTACGTCGTTTCCCAAGACAACGGGGTCGATATCCTTTGCGCTCCCTACGTGGTCAAGCCCGGGGATTGGGTGTTGAAAGTCTTCAAATTGAGGGGAGAAATTTCCCGTGAAAATTTTGGTCGGTTCCTGCGTATTTTCAGGCGACTCAACCCCCACATTCGCAAAATCGACCTCATCCGGCCCGGACAACTGATCTTCATCCCCCTCAGGGAATTGCCCAGCGGGAGTCTGCCCGGGCAATCTTCCGGTCTGGTCACCATCCCCTTCGTTGAATTCGACCGGAAATCCCCTCGCAATGCCGGAGAATCGATCCGGTACCGGGTGCAAAAAGGGGATTGCATTTCCAGGTTGATCGCGGCACGGTTTGGTCCCTACGGATCCTCGAAATATGACAAAGGCCTCCGAAAATTAAAGCAGCTCAACCCGGACCTGAACAATCTGGCACTGATCTATGTGGATCAGATTCTGTTTTTACCGACCCCGGCACAGGGACCGAACCCACCGGTCCTGGCATCGGCGGAGACGGCCCGGATGCTGGCGGTTGGAAACGAAGCGCGCCAGGAGCTGGCGGCTATCGGGGGATCAACGGAATCGGCCGCCGATTCCAACGATGTGCTTACCGAAGCGACGAACATTCTCGGCGGAACGCTGCAAACCCGGGGCACCTATGTGGTGCCGGGAAAAAATGGTGGGCGGGACCTTGCGATCGACCTGAAACGCGCGCCGCTTTTGGAAATGCCCGACGGTGGCCGGATTCTTTTCCCGGTGGCGGGGCCGATCCCGAAATCCCTGTTCGCCTCCCTCACCGCTCGTCTGCCC
>JBJKPT010000127.1:0-5275 GCA_046706045.1 Desulfobacterales bacterium | reverse complement strand
TCCAGCGGATACCCCTCCAAGGCAGTCCTTGACATGACGTGGTAGGCGGTCGCCTCCCCGGTCACCAGGATTCGCGGTATGCGGGCCATTGAATGCTCCTTATCGTTTCAATAAATCCATCCCTGCCCAAATCCTGACCGCCTGTCAAGCATAAATTACCTGTCCCCTATTTCCCCTCAAGCGACTTATGCATGGTGGGGAAGCGCCGGTTTTTCTGATTTGGGATGGACATCCGACACACCGCTCCAAGATCGTTCAAGAATGCATCGATTCGTTTGAGGGCAAGTTGGAAGTCTACACACTGCCCTCGTATTCTCCGGAACTCAATCCGGCCGAGCAGGTTTGGAATAACGTCAAAAACCATGGGGTTGGCAAGAAGAAGGTATTCGGCCCCGATCAAATGAAAGCTTTGGGAATCGCTCAGCTTCGTAGATTGCAGAAATTGCCTTCGTCTGTGAAATCTTTCTTCAGGCACCGCGAGTGCTCCTATATTCTGCTCTGATGTCTATTGAATTATGATCGACTTAGTATGAAAGCAAAAAAGATCATCATGCCCCTTCCCAGTCACGATTTCGATCCGACCGAAGTCTCCGTCTCCTGGCAGATCCTCCACGCGGCCGGGCACGTCGTGGAATTTACCACCGCGGACGGCAATCGGGGATATGCCGATCCGATCATGATCTCCGGGGAGGGGTTGGATCCCTGGGGCTGGATTCCGGGGCTGAAAAAAATACGGTTCTTTGGATTGCTGCTCCGGGCCGACCGATTCGGACGGGCGGCCTACCGGAAGATCCCAACCGACCCGAATTTTCTCCGGCCCAGACGATACGCGGACCTCTCGCCGGGCGACTACGACGGCATGATCCTGCCCGGAGGGCACGCACCCCGGATGAGGCAGTACCTGGAGGATGAAACGCTCAAGAATTTCATCGCCGACTTTTTCGACGACGTCGATGCTAGCGGAACCCACAGGCCGGTGGCCACCATCTGCCACGGAGTCCTCCTGGCGGCCCGGTCCGTTTCCAAAAAAACGGGCCGATCCGTTCTCTTCGGGAAAAGGACCACGGCGCTCACCTGGGATCTGGAAAGATCCGCATGGATGCTCGCCCGATATGCCGCCCGATGCTGGGACCCCGCCTATTACCGGACGTACATGGAATCCGGGGAGGATCCGCCCGGCCATTGGAGCGTCGAAAGCGAGGTCAAACGGGCGCTGGAAACGCCGGACGACTTTCTGCAGGTCCCCCGGGGGACCGCCGATTACCGCCGGAAGACGAACGGCATGGCCCGGGATCGATCGGATGACAGCAGGCCCGCCTGGGTCGTCCGGGACGGCAACTATATCTCCGGAAGGTGGCCGGGCGATGTCCATACGTTTGCCAAAGAATTCGCGGCCCTTTTGACTGAATCGTAATGCGCCGCGCAAAGAAGCCCCCAATCCGTTGCCCCCGCGATATCGGGGACATCAGGAATGAACACCGCCATGCCGGACCCGGTCCGGGATTCAGAAGGTTCTGAATGTGCGAGATCCCGGCTCCCGCCGGCATGACGGGAGGGTGGAATCTGAAATTTTCTCCTCGCCACCAAGCGCTTCAAAGCCCTCGGCCGATTCGGACGGCCCCAAAAGCGGCAAAACACCCGTTCTTGTGCAAAAGCTCCACATGCCCGAAGCCGACCCTCCGGAGAAGATCCAGCTGGTAGGTAACCGGCCGAGGCGAATCCTCCCGGTCGATATAGGCAAAGACCTTGTCCCGGTAGCCGTCCCCGCCGAGGGAGGAAAGGTAGGCGCCGTAGCGTTCCCACATCATGGCCTGAACAGGAGAAATCTCATGGGAGACCAGATCGGTAATCCAGACGCTTCCGCAGGGAGCGGTCAATCCATAAAGCTTTTGGAATGCCCTCTCCCAGTCCGAATCGTCCCGAAGGTGATGCAGGACCGCGGCGGCCAGAATGACATCGTAACCATCGTGCGGCAGGTCCGCGCTTCGAAAATCACCTTGGATGATTCCGACGCGTCCCGAATTGACCCTTTGGATGCGCTCCCTCGCCCGCTCCAGCATGGGCAGACTGAGATCCACCAGATCGCAGTCCAGAGGAGAAACGAACTCGAGGAGCTTGAGCGTGTTGTTGCCCGCGCCGCAGCCGATATCGAGCACGCGCTTGATGGCGGGAGTCGAGGCAACCGCCGCCCGGGTGATCAATTCCATGGCAAGGGGCGCGTCCATGGTCGCCGTCTGACCGGTATCGAGGTTGGAAAAGCGGTCCACGTCGCGGTCAAAGCGTTTGCGTATCTCTTCGATGGAGGATTTTTGCTTCAGCGGTGTGCTCATGGCGTTGCCTCGAAGAGGTATCTTGTTTAAAACCCTCACGCATCGATCCCGCAGGCCCGGGCGGCCCGCTCCGGCTCACGAGGGCCGCTCTTCATGACCTGCCCGGGCAGGGGGCGCCCGAGGATCCGTTCCAGCAAACAGGCGGCGGCAATGATTTTCTCAAGGTCGATGCCGGTCCCGACACCCATATCGGATAGCATGTAGACCACGTCCTCCGTGGCCAGATTCCCGGCGGCCTGCGGCACGTTGGGGCATCCGCCGATACCGCCCAGGGCCGTGTCAAAGGTGGTCGCGCCCACCATGAGCGCCGCGTACAGATTCGCCATGGCCGTACCGCGATTGTTATGCAGGTGCAGGGAAAAGGGAACCGTGGGAAAATGGTCCATGAACAACCGGACGCGCCCCTGGATCCGGGGGGGTGTGGCCATGCCGGTGGTGTCCGCCAGAATGATCGATGCGGCGCCGGCGGCGACATACCCTTCCGCCAGACGCAGAAAATCCCGATCCGAAACATCGCCCTGATAGGGACAGCCGAAGGCCACCGCAATGGCGCCCGTGACGGGCACACCTTTTTGCCGAGCCGCGCCAAAAATATCCTTGAGCTCGACCAGGGAATCGCCGATGGATCGCCGCACGTTGGCCCGGTTGTGCGCCTCGCTGGCGGATATGACCACCACGAGCTCATCGGCGGCGGCCGCCAGGGCCAGTCCGGCACCCTTGAAATTAGGCACCAGGGCGGCGTGGCGGCAACCCCCGCGGACGACCTCGCGCATGACCTCGGCGGCATCTTTCATCTGGGGGACCGCCTTGGGGCTGACAAACGAGGTGGTCTCCATTTCGGTGACCCCGGCATCGATCATGGCGGTGATGACCGCCAGCTTTCGATCGGTGGGCACGAACTCGGGCCAGGATTGGAACCCGTCCCGGGGGCCGACCTCGCGGATTTTAACCCGGGGCGGCGCTTCGAATGTCTTTTTCATCGATGCTTGTTCCACTTCATCAAAGGCGGAACGCCAGTTTTATTCCTTCGACGGCCATTCCCGTTCCCATTATCGCAAGAATCAGTCCCATTATTTTCCCAATGACGGTTATCAAATGATTCCCGATTTTTTTTACGATCGGCTCGCTCAGAGAAAAAGCCAGGTAGGTCAAACACGTCATTAAGGCAAAAATCGCGATCACGATTGCGATATGCAAAAAGCTGCCGTCTGTAACGTTATTCATGGCCGTGACAATTGTGCCCGGGCCAGCCAGTATTGGAATGGCCAGGGGCGATATCGCAACTCCTTCATCGAGCTCTATCTCTTCCTGGTGATGAATTTTTGATTTTCTTGACTGGAGCATTTCGAATCCAACATAAAATAGAAGTATTCCTCCGGTGATTTTAAACGCCGGGATGGTAATGCCGAAGACCTGAAAAAGATATTTCCCGAGAATCACAAAGAAAAAAACGATAAAAAACGCCGTGATGCACGATGTCCTGGCAATAGCCTTCTTTGCCGCGTCGTCTCTTCCGCCGACCAAGCCCAGGAAAATCGGCGTGGTCGCAATGGGATTCATGATAGCAAAGAATCCCATGAATACGGTCAAGGAAAAAGTGAGAATGCTGTATGCCATTTTCGTCATCACTCCGAAATCATAATAAAAAATAACGTTTCGCGCGCCCTCTCGTTCATGAGGCTACAAAATTTCGGACTGAAAATCCAGAACCGGATTTTGCCTTCGCGCGAATTCCGAATCACGATACCCTGCTCCGTGCGGGGGCAAAGGAGGGCGGGATGGATGGGGTATTGGTTGAAGGCATGCACCCGGCGGCCGGCCGCCGATTGCGGCTTCATCATGCCATGCAAGCCTGCCCCAAGTCGGCGTTTCTTTTGCGGCCCGCGGGGCGGGGCGTTGCCCCTTTGACAAATTGCCTTTTTGATGTAGATGGATGGGTACGTTTAAGCAGTACAATCGAAGGGTATTCGGCATCGATGATAAGACCTGCCTCCTTGGTCATGGCTCCGCGCCGTTTGGGTTTCGTTGTTTATGGCGCCATCCACGTTGCAAGGTCGGCCGGTCTTGTTGCCTTGGACGTATGACAACCATAATGCATAGAAATTCAACGGGGTGGGTTGCGCGTCCCCAAATCCCCAATGCTGTCAATTTCCCGGAAAAATGGATTTGCCGAATTTTCTTGTAGCGAAGTCGAACGATACACGGAGAGAGGAGTGCCATGCGACCGGCGTTGATCGTTGTGGATATGATCAAAGACAATGTGGGGATGCACCTTTCCGGCAAGGCCGCCGCGGAGTTTGTCAAGATCATCGGCCCTCTTAAGGAAATGATCGGCGAATGTCACCGCAGGAAAATTCCCGTCGTATTCGCAAATGACAGTTTTCTTGAAGGCGACCTGCTCTTTTCATCGCGAATGAAGCCCCATGCCATCCGAGGCACCGAAGGGGTCGAGGTCATTCCCGAGCTCGGTCCGGCAAAAGGGGATACCGTTCTCGAAAAGCGCCGGATGAGCGCATTTTTCAAGACGGACCTGGACATGACCTTGAGGCTGTGGCAGGTCGACACGATCCTCGTCGCCGGCATCGCCACACCGGCCTGCGTCTACCTGACGGCCATGGACGGATTCGCCAATGATTTCCGAGTGGTGATCCTGGAGGATTGCTGCGCGGCCCACAAGGCGGAAATCCACGAAGCCTTCCTGGACGTAATCCGCCGAATACCCCTCGACCCCGTCATCCGCATTATGAAGCGCGAGGCGTTGATGGCAGAATGGGGTTAGTGTCCATCCCAGGATGGCCCTTTTCCGCGATTTCTGCGTTGGACGATCGATTGGAATCCTCGAAATGGCCGAGCCGCTATCGCTATCCCTCCGGTTCAAATCGCCCGTCCGCCTTGAACTCCCGCAAAATTGCCGATCCCGGGACGGACACTACTGAGCTTTAAGG
>JBJKPT010000126.1:0-7555 GCA_046706045.1 Desulfobacterales bacterium | reverse complement strand
GTTCTTGCTTTCGTTGACCAGCTTTTTGCTCTCTTCCCATAAAACCACGCCGGAAAACATCGCCCACACCACGTCCGACAAGGCCATGGGATGACGATCGACAAACGCCCCTTGGGCAATGCCGTCTTCGAAAATTCTGGCGATGTTTTCAAGGGATGCACGCGACAGGGTCTGAATCCTTTCCAGCAGGTCGGGCGATAGGTTTTTCAAGGTTTCGCTGGACTGCAGGTGAAACATGTTGATCAACACCAGCGGGTCGAACTCGTAGACGTCCATCATGGCCTGTTTCAGCCCGGCGATGCGGTCCGACGGGGATCCGTCTTTCCGGTTGAGCAGTTGTTCGAGACGAATGTTGAGGTACTGCAAAACGCGAAGGGAGAGCGACGCATAGAGTTCGTCCTTGTTTTTGAAATAGAGGTAAAGCGTGCCCGGACTCAGCTCCGCGACACTGGCGATATCTTCCATGGTGGCGCGGCTGAAACCCTTGTCCATAAACACCCGTTTGGCAGCGACCATGATTTGCTGCCGGCGCCGTTCCCGTTCCCGTTCCTTTCGTTCTTGAATGCCCATAATTTATGAACGCCATTTAGTTCTTTTATACTTTTATAGTACCCGATTTTAATTTGTCAAGTTCTTTTAATTCAACTTTTTTAACCGATTACAGTTTTTGCCGTGAGGATGGGCACGGGAATCCATGGCGCGGGAAAGGATCGGTGCGTGCGTTCCATCCCCGGGCTGCCGTTCGTCAACGAACGCGCTCCCCGGGGCCACGAATGGGCATCAGGATGGTTCCGGGTTTCGGATTTCCGCGCGGGAAAGGATTTCGGCGAGGGGCGGAGCATCGAGGAGACGATCCAGAATGTCACGCTGCGCCTTCAGCGCGTCTAGGGAATCGAAACGGAGGGTGAGGGTATAGCCGGCCCCTTCAAATCCGGGTGGGGCGGCAAGGCGCATGGTCGGCGGCAGCTTCAGGGCGGCGACCCGGGCCGCATGGGCCGCTTCGACGGCGGAAAGCCTCGGGTAACGAAGCCGGTGCAAGGCCTCCCGGAACCGTTGTCCTTTCAGGCCCCGGTCCATTCCCGGATCGGTCGCAACCGTCTTCAGATCGGCATGATCCAGGATCTCGCGGATGGACTTGCCGGATTGCCGGGCCAGATCCCGGCAGATGTGAAGCACCTCGCGCTGTTTGCTCAGGCTGTAACGCAGATCCGAGAACAGGTCGGTCAGCCGGCAGGCGGAAGGTTCATCCATGCGGACCATCTCGAAGGCCACGGCCACGGGCACCCGATCCCGGGCGATCGCCGTCTGGATGGATTCGGGAAGAGCGGTGAGCGCCTTGAACGCATCGATACGGTTAACGGGGACCGCGAGCCCCAGCTCGCGCAAGGCGGCAATCAGCGAGGGCTTCGATTCCATGGCCGAATCCAGAAGCCGCACGGCACGGGCCACTTCAACCGGATTCAATCCCCGCTGGGTCGCGTTGTCCGCAACGGCGAGAACGGCGCAACGCCGAAAGGAGATTTCCGGCGAGAGAAGGGCCACCGGAACCTCCCCCCAGCCCAGGGCCCGGGCCGCGGCGATGCGGCCGAATCCGCTCACGACCACGGCCTTTCCCTCTCTGGGCTCGATGGTCGGGGGGTGCAACAACCCCACGGTGGAAAGCGATCGGGCAAGGGCTCCGGCATCGCGGTCAAAAGAGATCCGGAACGTCTCGTCGGCCGCGTCGATGTCGGCCAAGCGCATCGGATGCCGGTCAGGAATGGTCATGACGGCCGAAAGGCATTCCGGTTTCCAAACCATCCCGACCGGTCAGGCGCGTATAGGCTTCGAGGTATTTTTTACGGGTGTTCGCGACGATCTCGGGCGGCAGGTGCGGTCCGGGAGGGGTCTTGTCCCAATCCAGGGTCTGAAGGTAATCGCGCACGTACTGCTTGTCGAAGCTTTTCTGCGGACCGCCGGGCCGGTAATCGGATTCCGGCCAGAAACGGGACGAATCCGGCGTGAGCACTTCGTCGATGAGGATGAGCTTCCCATCCACCGTACCGAATTCGAATTTCGTATCGGCAATGATGATTCCCTTTTGCCGGGCCAGGGTTTCCCCTTGACGATAAATCGCGAGGGTCAGGTCACGGATGGCTTCGGCCGTCGGACGCCCCACCCGGGCGATCACCGTCTCGAAATCGATGTTTTCATCGTGGGTGCCCAGCTCGGCCTTGGTCGAAGGGGTAAAGATCGGTTCGGGCAGTTTTTCGGATTCCTTCAGATTGCCGGGCAGTGCGATGCCGCAGACGGCACCGGAGCGCCGGTAGTCCTTCCAGCCGGAGCCGGTAATGTAACCGCGCACCACGCATTCGATGGGCAGCGGATCGGCTTTTTTCACCAGCATGCTGCGGCCCTTGAGCCGGTCGCGGTATGGACGGCAGACCGGGGGGAATTGATCCACATCGGCGGTGATGACGTGATTTTCCACCAGGGGACGCATCACGTCGAACCAGAACAGGGAAATCTGGGTGAGAACGATCCCCTTTTGCGGTACCGGATCGGGCAGGATCACGTCATAGGCCGAAATGCGGTCCGTGGCGATCATCAACAAGGCATCGCCCAAGTCATAGACGTCGCGCACCTTTCCGCGCCGGACAAGGGTTAGATCGGCAAAATCGGTCTGCACCAGCGCGTCGTTCATACGGCTGTCTCCTTTTATCGGCTTGCTGCCTTTCAAAAATTACCATCTTCGCGGATCAAGCACCGCGAAACGAGGCAATGAAACGCCTGAGCAGGGGAAGGTCTTCCTCCGGCACCGCCATGAACTCCATGCCGGTTTCGTAGCGCCCCGCGGCGGTCGGCGTGCAATACACACACTTGCCACGGATTTCCAGCAGATCGTCGGCCAGGGCCAAGGAAAGATCGAAAATGCCGTCGGTCCCCAGGGGAAACGTCGTTTCCAGCAAGATGCCCGATTCGGACACGTTCAGGGTGCGGCCCATTCCCTGCTGGACCAGGGTGTGATCGTCCTGACGGGAGATATGCGACAGATTCAGCGATTGGATACGCACGTGCCGACGCTTTTCAATCGACCCCATCTTCGATTTCCTTCCTCATGCCGGGTCCGTTCCCGGGCGTTTTTCAATGATCACAATTTCGCCATTTCCGCGCAGACCAGCCGGGTCGTGGCGGCGATGGCGCTTGCCGTATGGTCCATGATGTTGCGAAAGGTCTGCGATTGGCGTTCGTATTCCGCCTGCAGGGCCTGAACGTCCAGATGGATGACCTTAAGATCGGCGGAGCCGAAAACGCTGGCCGAATTCGGCTCGTGCCCCACGGCGATAAACGGCAAGTATCCGAACACATCGCCTTTTTTAAGCAGTTGCAACGGCACGTTCCCCTTCGGGATGCGGCGAACCAGGCACGCGTCCCCCTGGGTGATCCGGTAAAGCCGCGCCTCGGCCGGCCCCTGAGGCATCACCGATTCCTTGCCGCTCATGAATTCGCGAATCGGATTTTTCCCCGATTGAAGGAGCAGCAGGGTATCGGTCACCCGCTTGAGCCGCCGATCGATGCTCACGATCAATTCCTTGAGTTCATGGCTCATCGGGGAAAAATCGATGGCCAAGCGCTGGGTGTCGAGCACGCCGAGTTGAACGGAGGTGATCGATCGAACCGAAGCGCTGCGCACGCCGCCTCGAAACAAAAACGATTCCACGCTGCCGATAAAGGCCCCTTCGCCGATGGTGAGCAATTTCACCGGCCCCTTGGGGGTGTTTCGCAGAACCTCCGCCGATCCTTCGAGAATCACCCAGATCCAGTTGCCGTGTTTTCCTTCCTCGACCAGGTCCTGGCCCGAGGGGAAAAACTCCTCGTCCACGATGTAAACGTAATCGACCAGAGGCCCCCGGATGACCGACGCGCCCTCCCTGGATCGCTTCGCAGCCTCTTCCGGCGTCCCGGAGGCCGGGCCGAGCCTTTCGATTTCACCGTCGTCAAGCTTGCGCATTCCATCGAGGATGATTTCCATCCGGCTTTGCTTGACGGTGACGGGCCGATCAAAAGCCTCACGACGGAATTCGAATTCCCCCTCGGTCCAACCGAACAGGGAATAAAGGGCCTCGGGACCCGTTTTCTCGATAGCCAGCGCATCGATGGGGTTGCCGTCCTTCAAGTAGACGACGCCCGTTTCGGGGGCATACTTGCTCTTCAGGCGAAGTATCCCGGAATGGCCATTGCTTCCAAAGAGCTGAAGAAGATCGGCGAGGCTTAAAAAATTGAGATGTCCTGAAAGTTCGGCGCTCATCGGCAAATGTTTTCGCAGCGATCGGTTATCTGGCCCAGTTCATTTCTTGCTGGAGGTATTTCAGCGTCTGTTTCAGCGCGGCTTTCAGGGTCGCACCAACCCCTTCGCCGCTGACCGCGCTGGCTGGAAAAGACGGAACCTTGAGCTGCCGGTTGAGGTCGTGTTCCATCTGCTGAACGGTCATCAACGGAATTCCCTCCTTGGCCAGGTCCCGCTTGTTGTACTGCATGACAAGGGGAATTTTAAAAATGCTCAAACCGTATTCCTTCAGGTTTTCGTGAAGATCTTTCAGGGAAAGCATGTTCTTTTCGCGCCGCACCTCCATGGAGTCGGCGACGAAGACAACACCGTCCACGCCCTTCAACACGAGCTTACGGGTCGAGGAGTATTTGACCTGGCCGGGAACCGTGTAAAGTTGCACCCGTACATCGCAACCCTTGATTTTGCCGAGACCGATGGGCAGAAAATCAAAAAACAGGGTACGGTCGCCTTCGGTGTTGATCGAAACCATCTCGGCGGTGACGTGTTTTCCGAAAGACTTGAAGATGTACTCCAGATTCGTGGTCTTACCGCAACGTCCGGGACCGTAGAACACCAGCTTGCATTCGATTTCCCTATTTTTTGCGTTGAATACCGCCATAAGCGAATCCATTCGTTGGGTTTACGGCAATGCGGAATGAAAGCACCGGAAGGACGCGTATCACGTGCTGCTGACTTTGATGTCCACGTTAAAATCGCCTTTGCGGGGACCGACCTTGATTTCCGTCTTTCCCTCGATCAAACCGGAACCTTGAAAAATGGCAATGGGCGAATAAAATTGGATCTGCGTCAGGCGGTCGCCCGGTTTCAACTGATTGATAAGGTCCTTTTCGCGGCGACTGATGAGCACACTGATCACGTTGCCGTTTTGAAAGCTGACTTCCAATTCAATCATCTTCCCCTGTTTCGGGCCTTTTCCGAAGGTCAGCCCGATGGAGTTGATGTCAAGAATTTCTTCTTCCGGTTCCTCGGCGGCCGTGGCCCCCTCCTCCAGTTCGATCCCCAGGGCCTCCTCGGGTTCCACGGACGGAAGGGTGCGGTTCAATTGTTTTTTATCGATGAGGTTCTGATAAAAGGTCCGGAGTTTCAGGAGCTGGTCGCCGCCGACGGTCGAATTGGTCACCCAGCCCTTGAATTCGGCGATGCCGGCGTCGACGGTATCCATGGTCAAGTGGCACCGGATGATGTTTTTGGCCGCAGCAAGCTGGACCCCGGGTTTGGTCAGAAGGCTTCGAAAATCCGCCAGTGCCCGATCGTACTGGCCGAACTTCGTCAGGGTGATCGCTTCTTCCAGCGCGGCCGAATCGGGGCTTTTCCCGGCCGTGTAGGAGAACAGGCGCTTGATCAGCTCTTGGGAGGCGGCACCGACATCCGGGGTGTCGGATGCGGTTTCGATCTTTGCAATGTCCGCGTCCACGGCCTGAATTTTTCGCACGAGTCCGGTGAGCAACGCGTCTTTGTTTTTCAGGTTTTTCAAGGTACCGATCAATTCCGATGCCTGACTGTACATGTCCCTGGATTCACTCAGCAGCCCCTGTGCGCGATAGACATCTGCCTGCTTGAGCAGAGATTTGATCTTTTCCGATACATCCATACGGCGGTGATGCCTCCGGGTACATCCGGTTGGTTGGGCCACCGGCTGGCGGCGCGAGGTCTGCCGCCTTGCGGGTGGTGAAATGATCAAAACCTTGCAACAGCGTTCGATTATCCCATTTTTTTGTGAAATGTCAACAATGAGGCTGTCTGAAAATACCTGATTTTGCACATGTTCTCGGATGCGATGCCGTCATGCCGAAAGAATATCGAAAATCGAGAGCGCCGAATCCGGCGGCAGAGCCTGAAAAATATGGAGGAATGCCAAATGGGTTGACATTCCTCCGGACTATGCTATCCAAGAAATCTTCCTCTTCGGTAGTGGTTAACCCAATTGGACGAAGGAGCAATTCATGGACAAAAAAGTCACCGTCGTCGGAGCCGGCAATGTCGGGGCCACCGCCGCCCAGAGGCTGGCCGAAAAGCAACTCTGTGATGTGGTGCTCGTGGATATCGTCGAAGGCGTGCCCCAGGGCAAGGCCCTCGACCTGATGGAAGCCGCCCCCATCGAAAAACACGATGCCAAACTTATCGGAACCAACGGGTACGAGGCAAGCGCAGGATCCGACATCGTCATCATCACCGCCGGCCTCCCCAGAAAGCCGGGCATGAGCCGGGACGACCTGATCAACACCAACGCGGGCATTGTAAAAAATGTGACCGAACAGATCGCCAAATTTTCTCCCGAGGCGATCCTCATCATCGTCAGCAACCCTCTGGACGCCATGTGTCACGTGGCCCACACGGTCAGCGGGTTCCCGAAGAACCGCGTCATCGGTATGGCCGGTGTCCTCGACTCGGCCCGGTTCCGCGCCTTCATCGCCATGGAACTCGATGTCTCCGTGGAAAACACGCATGCGTTCGTCCTTGGCGGCCATGGCGACACCATGGTGCCCCTGCCCCGCTATTCCACGGTGGCCGGCATTCCCATCACGGAACTCATGCCCGCAGACCGTATCGATGCCCTGGTCAAACGCACGGCCGGCGGCGGGGCCGAGATCGTCGGACTCCTGAAAACCGGCAGCGCCTACTATGCGCCCGCTTCGGCCGCGGTGGAAATGGCCGAGGCCATCCTCAAGGATAAAAAGAAAATCCTGCCGTGTGCGGCTTACCTGGAAGGCGAGTACGGATACCGCGATCTTTTCATCGGTGTGCCGGTGAAACTGGGCACCGGGGGAGTGGAGCAAATTATCGAGATCACCCTGACCGATAAAGAAAAAGCGGCCCTGGATAAATCCGCCGCCGCCGTCGAGGAACTCAAAGGCGTGTTGAAAAAACTCGGCCTCTGATCAAAAACCCGCGTGAATCGATGTTGGTATGAATCGGGGCGCTTTCCCGTTAATCCGGAAAACGCCCCTTCTTTTTTCCCCGCTGCCTCGAATCCGGTGGACTCCCCCCCCCGGGCGCTTTCATCCGCCGCGATCACCCGGCGCCGGAATCCCCGGCCGGGGGCGCCCCCTGGGCCCGGCCCTCCCCGGTCACGGCATCATCGGCCGGGCGGGCGACCCCATCCGAGGCCAGCTGATCGAGAACGGTCCGGGCCAGGGCCGGCGTGAACCCGTCGAGGCCGGCGATGGTCGCCGCGTCGGCCTTTCCGATGGCCGCCACCCCGCCGAAATGCCGCAACTGGCACGG
>JBJKPT010000125.1:0-3148 GCA_046706045.1 Desulfobacterales bacterium | reverse complement strand
CATGTGCCCGGCATAGAGGTAGGGCAGGATCGCCTCCGGTCCGTGTTCGGCCGCAACCGAGGACATCTTCGCCGCAATCGTGTCCAGGGCCTCCTCCCAGGCAATGGGCGAAAACGTTCCCGACCCTATGGGTCCGGACCGTTTGAGCGGCGTCAGGATCCTCTCGGCGGTGTGAACATGCTCCGGGAAATAACCTGCCTTGCGGCAGATGAACCCTTGGGTGTATGGATGATCGGGGTCCCCCTTGACGGCCGTGATTCGGCCGTCCTCGACCCGGACCAGAAGGCCGCAGGTATCGGGACAATCCTTGGGACAGACGGAACGCTTCCACATGGCAATGCCTCCGGATTGGAGAGCAAAACACACCGGGTTTATCGCCGGCATGGCGATGGCCTTCCAACGGTTGCCCGTCGGGCGGTGGGAATAAAGCTCACCCCGCCCGGGCCGTTTCCGCCGCCGTTTCGTTTGCGGGCCATCCCCGGATCTTGAAGGATGGCGGACCTGATCGTTAACGTATACCGTGTCGGGTGTCCGGTTGTCCAGGTGGACGGGCAGACGCCGGGAGCAAATTGCGCAGGCTCTTTAACCCGCTGAACTCACGCAAAATGGTTCATCCGCGGATGGACTCCGGCAAAACACGGTGGAAACGCGCCATGATAAACGCAGTTGCGGTACCGATCGTCCTTGCGGGGGCTCTCGCGCTTCTCGGATATTTTGCCCTTCCGGGCCTGATCGTGAAATGGGCCTTGAAACGGGAACGGAAGGCCGGGGGGCTCGAGAAAAAAAGGGTTCGCATCGGGAACCATGAAATCGTGTACCTCGAAGGCGGTAAAGGTGAACCCGTTCTCATGCTCCACGGATTTGCCGCCAACAAGGATGCTTGGGTTCGTTTCGCCAAATGGATCGTTTCAGACCACCGTGTCGTGGCATTGGATTTGCCCGGTTTCGGTGAAAGCTCCTTCCAGAAAGACGCCGCCTACGGCATTGAGAACCAGGCAACGCGGATCGACCGGTTTACCGATGCGCTCGGACTGAAGAAGTTTCACATCGTCGGCAACTCCATGGGGGGCCGCATTGCGGCCCGATACGCGGTGATGTTTCCCGAAAAAGTTCTCACGCTGGGACTTTTCGACGCGGCGGGCCTGCAATCGCCCGTGCCGAGCGAAATGCACGAGCGGCTGTCCAGGGGGGAACCCAACCCGCTGGTGGTGGGATCGGTGGAAGAATTTGATCGGCTGATCCGGTTCGTGTTTTCAAAACCGCCGGAAATCCCGAGATTCGCCAAGCGCGTCATGGCGAAGGAAGCCCTGAGACACCGTGCCGCCAACGGGAAGATCTTCGCCCAACTCTTGACGGAAAACGCGACCCTTGAGCCCGACCTCCAGAAAATCAAGGTGCGTTCGCTGGTGCTCTGGGGCGACCGCGACCGGGTCCTGGATGTGTCTGGCGTGCAAATCATGGAGAAGGCGCTGCCGAATTGCGCCGTCGTGATCATGAAAGACTGCGGGCACGTGCCCATGATGGAAAGACCGCAGGAAACGGCGACCCATTATCAGGCCTTTTTGAGAGGGGCATGATGGCGATGGCCGTCAATGAACGGAGGTGACCATGGCTTTGCGGGTAGTGAGGCTTGGCAGCGATCGACGCGAGGACGAAGGCCTTCGCATCGGAACCGTCCGTCGTCCTCCCCGGGGGGTGCCGAAGGAAGCGTTCGGCGCACAGAACTGGTACGATGTGTGGTTACCGAATCTGTCGCCGAGCCCCGAAACCATAAAAATTGGAAAAAATGCCGGCACCGAAAGCGAATGGCGCGCATTCAAGAAGAAATACCGTGCAGAGATGGCGGCACCCGAGAACGCCCATATCCTGGAACTGCTCGCAGCCCTCTCCCATCAAACAAACCTCTCCGTGGGATGTTACTGCAAAGACGAAGACCGCTGCCATCGTTCGGTGCTGAGGGAGCTCCTCATCGAGAAGGGCGCCAAACTCGAAAACGGCGATCAATGAAACCGGTGTAGCCCGCCAGAATCGGAAACGCGGGGGCACGTCCACGATAACGAGTTGAAAATATGGATAAATGGAATCCAGATGCCTATTTGAAGTACGAAAATGAGCGGACCGTACCGTCACGGGACCTTGCCGCCCATATTCAAATACCGGATGTTCGAAGGGTCATCGATATCGGTTGCGGACCCGGGAACAGCACCAGGGTCCTACGCGAGAAGTGGCCGAACGCCCGGATCGCCGGCCTGGACAGTTCCAGGGAAATGATTGAAAAGGCAAGAAAAACCTGTCCGGAATCGGAATGGATCCTTGCGGATGCGGAGACCTGGAAGACCGACGACCAATTTGACGTCGTGTTCTCCAATGCCGCCCTGCAATGGATGGCCGCGCCGACGGCCGTCATAACCAATCTGTTCGGACATCTGAATGAAGGCGGCGCCCTCGCGGTTCAGGTCCCCCTGATCGGCGATTCTCCACTTCACCGGGCACTGATCGCTGTATCGGAACGCCCTGAATGGCGTGGGCGGTTGCAGGGAGCCGGGTTGCTCCGGAACCACAACGACGAAACCTTTTATTACAACCACCTTTCGACATTGACGTCCCGGATGGAATTATGGATTACGACCTATCTCCATATCATGGACAGCCACCGGGATATCATCGACTGGTATTCAAGTACGGGAATGAGAACGTATCTGGAACGGATCGACACCGACGATGAAAAACGGCGGTTCACGCACCAGGTACTTGAAGAATGCAAAGGCAAGTATCCGATTCAACGCGATGGGAAGGTCATGTTTCCGTTCAGACGGCTGTTCTTCGTGGCATGGAAGGGGTCGGCATAGAATCGGGCCATCCGTGATTTCTCCCACGCCACAGGTGCCTCCATGCCCGGCAGGCAGTGAACTTCGACAAACAGAAAGCCCGTCCGGCATTACGGCCGGTACGGGCGGATGTTTTCCCTTGCCGGGTTGATCAACCCGGCGCGATCTTTTTCATTGTGCTCCCGCGACGGCCCTCAGACCGTCACCACGATCTTGCCCTTTTGCTGATTGGATTCCATGTAACGATGTGCTTCAGCGATGGCCTTCAGGGGAAAGGTGCGGGAAATGATGGGCGTGAGCGCACCGGAAGACAGGCCGTC
>JBJKPT010000124.1:0-3505 GCA_046706045.1 Desulfobacterales bacterium | reverse complement strand
CTTCACGGCAGACCGCGAGTTCGAGAGTGTCCATCCCGGAATGGCCCTTTACCGCGATTTCTGCGTTGGCCGATCGATTGGAATCCTCGAAATAGCCGAGCTATTCCTCCGGTTCCAATCGTCCGTCCGCCTTGACCTCACGAAAAAAGGAAAGGCCGTACCCCGATTTATTGCATATGCCAGCCGTGGCTGACGACGATGGACTGGCCGGTCAGCGCATTGGTGGGAAAGGCCGCCAGAAAAACCGCCACGTCCGCGACATCCGCCAGGGTTGTGAATTCGCCGTCCACCGTGTCTTTCAGCATGACGCGTTTGACGACGTCTTCCTCGGTGATCCCCAGCCGGGTCGCCTGTTCCGGGATCTGCTTATCGACCAGCGGGGTACGCACGAAACCGGGGCAGATCACATTGGCCCGGACCCCAAACGGCGCGCCCTCGATGGCGATCACCTTGCAAAGCCCGAGCAGCGCGTGTTTGGCCGCCACATAGGGGGCCTTGAGCGGCGATGCCGCCTTGGCGTGGACCGATCCCATGTAGAGGAGGGTTCCCCCGTGCCCGGCTTGAGCCATGTGCCGCAGGCATGCCCGTGACGTCAGAAAGGCACCGTCCAAATGGATCGCGAGGAGGTTGCGCCAGTCTTTGAACGACAAATCGACAACGGAGGAGATGTGCTGAATCCCGGCGTTGCTGACGAGAATGTCGATTCCGCCGAAGGAGGCAATCACGTTCTCGACACCGGCCTCGACGGCGGTTTCGTTCGTGACATCCATTTCAACCGCAAGGGCGCCGCCGCCTTCTTTCTTGATTTCCCGTGCGACGGCCTGCCCCGATTCCATTGCGATGTCCGCGATGCACACCTTTGCCCCGGCCCGACAGAAGGAGCGGGCAATCTCCTTTCCGATGCCGCTTGCGGCTCCGGTGACAATCGCGACCTTGTCCTTGAGGATCATGATGTTTTCTCCTTTGTCGTAAGCCATGGCATGATGCCGTGCGTGCCCGGCCGTCAAGGTGAAGGCGGCGTGCCGCGTCAACCGGATACGGCATTACCAGAGGCAGACCACCACCCGGTCGTCGCGTTTTTCTCCCCGGGCTTTTTCCATGTGCCGCAGGACGGCGAGTTCCCGTTCCAGGTCCGGCATGGTCAGATCTTCGTCCAGCCGGGCCATCAAGGCCTCCTTTTCGATGCCGCCGGTTTCCTGGAGGACATCCAGGATGCGTTTCTGGATCGAGGTCAACCGGGGTGCTTGCGTCGAGTATTTTTCAAATGTCTTGGCGCTGTGAACCGCCCATGGGTCGCAGGCCTTTGCCGGCGACAACGCGTCCATGTAACAGTCTTCGCAGAGGTTTTGGCCGTGGTGGATCCGTTCCTCGCCCGGTCGTAAGGCGGCTTTGCATCGGCTGCAGTGCATCGGCGCGTCCTCCTTCTGCCCATCGGTTTTCAAAAAGCCTTCCGGAATCGATTTCATACCACGTCCCGGCGGGAAAGCAAGCCCGGGGGGATCGACGATTTAACGTCGAAAGAGGCACAGGGGCAAGACCCCGAAAATAGACCTTCCAAGCCGCCGGGGCGTCGCCGGAGCCGTTGATGCCGTGTGGGCCGGGCATCGAAAACGAAACCCGGTCGACGGCCGCGGGCGGCTACCTTCCCACAAGCTGCGCGACGGCGTCGACCACCGTGTCGAGAGCCGAGGCAAAATCGTCCGTCAGCCGCGGGATGCCTTCCCCGGGCGGCGCTTTGCGGAGGGCCGCATTCAAGGCCGATGCGGCCTCGTAAAGCGCGTTGGCGGAGATGTTGCCGGCCATGCCCTTGATGGCATGGGTCATCTCCGCGGCCCTGCGGATATCGCCTTGATCGATGCGCTGCCGAATCCGGGTCGCCGCGTCGGCATAGGTTTCGGAAAACTCCACGAGCAGGGACCGGTAGAGGTCATGATTTTCGCCGAGACGCGCGAGTCCCTCGGCCACCCGGATGCCGGCGAGGCGGCCGGGCATTCGAAATGCCGCGGTCGATGCACCGGGCCGGCGGCCGGCCGGTGTCCCCACGGGGTGTCCTCTCCTTTGCTCCGGTGGCGGTAACCAGGCGGCCAGGGTCCGCATCAACAAGGCGGCGTTGATCGGTTTGGCGACATAGTCGTTCATTCCGGATTGCAGGCATTTGTCCCGATCGTCTTTCATGGCATGGGCGGTCATGGCGATGATCGGCAGGTTTTTTTGCCCCGGCATCCGGCGAATGATCCGGGTGGCGTCGTAGCCGTTCATTTCCGGCATCTGCACGTCCATGAACACCGCGTCGTAGGGGGTGAGTTTCACCGCGTCGACGGCTTCGGCGCCGTTGTGGGCCGTATCCACGAGGACTCCGGCGCCCCGGAGGATTTCCATGGCGACCTGCCGGTTGATGGCATTGTCCTCGACCAGCAGCACTTTGGCGCCGTGCACGCCGGCGGGGTCGGGATCGGTCCCGGGGCCCGGGTGGGCGGCCGCCGACGCGTCGGCACCCCCGTCGACGGCGCTCTCCAGGGCATTGAGAAGGGCTGCGGCCGTGATCGGTTTGACGAGGATGCCGGCAATGTCGGCATGCGCGGCCTCCAGGCTCAGTTCGTCTTTGTTAAAGGCGGTCATCAGGAGGATGGGGATCCGGTTGAACCGCCGATCGGCCCGGATCCGAAGGGCGGTTTCGACCCCGTTCATTTCCGGCATCTGCCAGTCGATGACGGCGGCCCCGATGGCCCGGGCCTCGGCATCGGCTTCCAGGGCCGCAAAGGCCTCCGGCCCGCCCCGCACGGTGAAGGCTTTCATTTCCATGGAGGCGATCACCCGTTCGAGCATCTGGCGGGTGATCCGGCTGTCGTCGGTCACCAACAGGCGCATCCCCTTCAGCCGGTCGGGGACCGTCGGCCGGTCGATTTCGGTATCCCGGTGGAGCGGGTAGACGGCCGTGAAAAAAAAGGTGCTGCCCCTGCCGGCGGCGGTTTCCACCCAGATCCGACCGTCCATCATCTCCACGAGCTGCTTGCAGATGGTAAGGCCCAACCCGGTGCCGCCGTATCGCCGGCTGGCCGAGCCGTCGGCCTGGGCGAATGCCTCGAACAGGCCGTCCACCGCGTGGGGGGCGATGCCGATGCCGGTGTCGCTCACGGCAAATCGCAGCCGCACGTTGCGCGGATGCAATTCGTCGACGTGGACCGAGACCGATACCGCCCCCTGGTGGGTGAATTTTACCGCGTTGCCCACGAGGTTGATCAAAATCTGGCGCAGGCGCAACGCGTCCCCGATGAGATCCCGGGGCACGTCATCATCGATCCGAAACATCAGCTCCAGGCCCTTTTCCCCGGCGCTGGTGGAGAAGAGGTCCGGCAGCTCGTCCATGACATCTTCGATGGAAAAGCGCTTTTTTTCGAGTTCCAGTTTACCGGCCTCGATCTTGGAAAAATCGAGGATGACGTCGATGATTTCCATCAATGCATGGCTGGAGTAGTGGATTTTCTCGATGTATTCGAGCTGTCTT
>JBJKPT010000123.1:0-3232 GCA_046706045.1 Desulfobacterales bacterium | reverse complement strand
AGGTCCTCTTCCTTCCGAGCCTCTCCATCAACGGCGCATCGCAGCCGATCCCCGAGATGCTGCTCCCCTTTGCCATGAGCCTTGCGGGCATGGCGGTCGGCGCCCGCACCGTGCAGGGTGCGGGGGGGGCCGACCGGCGGCCGGAGCCGGAACGCCGCTTCCAGGACTATTTCGGCGCCGTCGGCCGGACCCTGCACCGGCTGCACGTCACCTTAAACGATCTCAACCACCGCATGATCGAGTTCCTCCACGATCTGGCGCCCGTGGTGACGGCGGTGAACGGGGTCGCGGTCTACCGGGTCCAGCGGACCCAAAGCGCCGTGGCACTGGACGCCCTGCTTCGCACCGAGCGGGTCTACGGGACCCAACAGGTGCGCCGCAACTTTGCCGCCGCCGAAGAAGGGGGGTTTCCCCACTACCTCATCTACCCGGAAAAAGACGCCTTTACCGGCGAGGCGGAGGTCATGGCCCGGGAGATGCTCTCCGACCGGTACTGGGATCAATGGTTCGACGCCTACGGAGACACCTGGCGCAGCCTCTGTTACGAGCAGCCCGAGGCGAACGAAGGCCCCGGCGAACGGCCACGGATCGAAATGCCCCTGTTGGACGCCGGCAAGCAGCGCGGCAGGCTCCTGCATCTGTTCATCGCCTACCGCGAATGGGACGGGGCCGCGGCGTTCCATGAGGAGATCGAGGCCACGGTCCGGGCCATGGGGAAGTTTCGCGCGGCCGGCGACCCCCTGGCCTCGCCGTACACGAAGGTGGTGAGCCATTTCAGCGGCGCGGTGATCCACGAAGGATACCTCTGGAACGACGCCTTCGTTTCGCTGGTGCCCCGGGCCCACCTCTTTGCCAAACCGGCCAACGACGTGGCCCAGCGGATCGCCGGAAAGGTCTTGGCCCTGGCCGAAGCCACGACCGCGGCCGGCGGCGTTTTTGCCACGGAAGCGCTGGCCTCGGCCCTTGCCGCCCTCTGGCCCCGGGCCGTGGGTGCCGGGTGGACGGAAACCCGGAAGGGGGAGCCGTTCGAACGAAGCGTGGTCGAGTATTGGACCCGGGGGGAATGAAACCGCGGCACCGCGGCCGCGATGCGACACTACCGGACGGGACGCTCTCGTCCTTTTCACCAAATCCTCGGGCGGCCCCCGTGTCCGCCCGAACAACCAAGGAGAACGCACATGGCGACCCAAGACATCTTCAAAGCGGTACTGGCATTTGACGAAGCTGCGGCAAAAAAACTGACCCAGGAAGAACTGGACCGCGGCACCGACCTTCAGACGATCTTGAACGACGGGCTGATCAGCGCGATGGACGAGGTGGGCGAAAAATTCAGCGCCGGCGAGCTCTTCGTGCCCGAGATGCTCATGGCGGCCCAGGCCATGAAAGCCGGGCTTGCGGTCCTCAAACCCCACCTGAGCGCCGGCCAGAGCAGCACCAAGGGCACGGTGGTCATCGGCACCGTCAAAGGGGATCTCCACGACATCGGGAAAAACCTGGTGGCGATGATGATGGAAGGCGCCGGGTTCGAGGTGGTGGATCTCGGGGTGGACGTGGACAGCGAAAAATTCGTCAGGACGGCATCGGAGAAAAAGGCCGATATCATCGCACTGTCCGCGCTTCTGACCACGACGATGCCGTCCATGGAAACCACGATCAAGGCGGTCAAAGAGGCCGGTCTGACCACCCGGACGATTATCGGCGGGGCGCCGGTCACCCAGGCGTTCGCCGATCGAATCGGCGCGGACGGATACAGCGACGACGCCCCGGGGGCGGTCAAGCTGGTCAAACAGCTGGTGGCGTGAAGCAAACGACGAACGAGTGAAACCCAGGAGAGACAACCATGATCATCATCGGAGAACTGATCAACGCCAGCCGCAAGGCGATCCAGGCGGCCATCGAAGGCGGCGATGCCGGGGCCATCCAACTCGTGGCCCGGGACCAGGCCGGGGCCGGCGCGGACTATATCGACGTCAACGCCGGCGTTTTCGTGGGCAAGGAGCCCGAGTACGTCCAATGGCTGGTCCGGACGGTGCAGCAGGCGACGGACAAGCCCTGCGCCATCGACAGCCCGGATCCGGCGGTCATCGAGGCGGCCTTGACGGTGCACCGGGGCATCCCCATGATCAACTCCATCTCCCTGGAAAAGGATCGCTATGAAAAGCACTTGCCCATCGTGGCCGGAACGGAGATGAAGGTGATCGCCCTTTGCATGAGCGACACGGGGATGCCCCAGACCGTGGACGACCGCATGAAGATCGCCGATCAGCTGGTCAACGGGCTTATCCGGAACAACGTCCGGCTGGAGAACATCTTTGTGGACCCGCTCGTTCAGCCGGTGTCGGTAAACAACGCCTTCGGGATGGAGTTTGTCAACGCCATCGAAAAGATCGTTGCGGCCTTTCCCGGAATCCACACGGCATGCGGACTGAGCAACTTCATTTACGGCCTGCCGGCGGTAAAATTCATGAATAAAATGTTCTTGGCGATGGCCATCCCCAAGGGGCTGGACGGAGCGATCATGAATCCCCTGGACAAGCGCATGATGGCCAACATCATCGCCGCCGAGGCCCTGGCCGGCCGGGACAGTTTCTGCATGAAATACCTCAAGGCATTTCGGGCCGGAATGTTTGAGGCTTAAGGAGAAAAAAAATGATCTCGAAGGGGCTCAGCGGCGGCATCTACAAACCCTTGTCGCCCGAAGGCATCGATACGATCCACGAGGCCGCCCTCGGCGTCCTTGAAAAAACGGGGTTTACCTACGAAGCCGGGTTGGACGAAACGCTTGTGCTTCTCGCCAATGCCGGGGCCGTCGTGGACCATGAGGCAAAGCGGATCCGGTTTCCCCGTGACCTGGTCGTTCGGGAGATCGCCAAGGCGCCGTCCCGGGTGGTCCTCCATGCCCGGGACGGCAAAAACGATCTGGACCTCACGGACGACAAGGTCCATCTAGGGACCGGCGGCGCCGCGGTGAAGATCCTCGATCTCACCACGGGGGAGCCCCGTTCCTCCACCCTGAAAGACCTCTACGACCTCGGGCGGCTGGTGGACCGGCTCGATCATATTCACTTTTTTCTTCGTCCCTGCATTCCCACGGACATCCCCGAAGCCGCCTACGACGTGAACATGTTCTATGCCTGTCTCAAGGCGACGGGCAAACACGTGATGAGCGGCGTGAACGACGAAGCAGGACTTCACCGGGTGATCGGGATGGCCGCCATGCTGGCCGGCGGAA
>JBJKPT010000122.1:0-4983 GCA_046706045.1 Desulfobacterales bacterium | reverse complement strand
AGGATAAATAGATGAAAAGACCACCGGCTTGGTTTCCTTGAAACCGGGCACCGGCTTGGTGCAGGGCCGGTTGCGGTGGGTGATGGTATCCCCGCAGCGGGTGTCGCTCACGGTTTTGATGCCGGCGATCATGTAGCCCACCTGTCCGGCGGAAAGCATCTTCTGGGGCCGGGGGGTGATCTGGAAAATGCCGACCTCTTCCACTTTGTAGGCCGCGTTGTTGGACATGAACTGGATGGTCTCTCCCGGCCGGATGGTGCCGTCCACCACCCGGAAATGGACCACCGTGCCCCGGAAGGCGTCGTAGTGGCTGTCAAAAATCAATCCCCTCAAGGGAGCGTCCGGATCGCCGGTGGGCGGGGGGAGGAAGCGCACGATCGCTTCCATCAGGTCCTGGATGCCGATGCCTTCCTTGGCGGATGTGAGAATCGCCGTTTCCGGGTCCATGCCGAGGTCGTCGGCGATCTCTTCCTTGACCCGTTCGACATCCGCCGACGGCAGATCGATCTTGTTGATGACCGGGATGATCTCCAGGTTGTGCTCCATGGCCAGGTACAGATTGGCCAGGGTCTGGGCTTCGACCCCCTGGCTGGCATCGATGAGCAACAGCGCCCCTTCGCAGGATGCCAGGGCCCGGGATACCTCGTAGGTGAAATCGACGTGGCCGGGGGTGTCGATGAGGTTTAGGCCGTAGGCCTTGCCGTCTTTTGCCGTGTACGGAAGGTGCACGGTCTGGCTCTTGATGGTGATGCCCCGTTCCCGTTCGATATCCATCGAGTCGAGAATCTGATCCTTGAAATCCCGTTCCGATATGATATGGGCGGCCTGGATCAAGCGGTCCGACAACGTCGATTTGCCGTGGTTGATGTGGGCGATTATGCTGAAATTTCGAATGTGGTTCATCGCGATGCTCACCCGTACCCCGAAATCCGAGAGATCGCCCCGGTCGCTTTCCAGCGGCATGCGCCGGCTTGGTTGACACCTTACCGGATAGCGAGTATGATTTTTAGGTTCAAGTAAAACTGCCTAATTAGCAGATCATTTTTCTTTATGTCAACAATGCGCAAGGCCATGACACCATCACCGGTTTTAGTCGAAGACAACGGGTTGGGCAACGCAAATGCGGACAACCGCATCCTCATCGTGGACGACGACGACGCGATCCGCGAATCGATGCACGAGTTCATCGAGCGATCCGGCTTTGTCGCGTTTTCCGCGCCCAGCGCGGAACATGCAATGGACTTGCTTCAGGGGGAAGAAATTCACGTCGTCATCACCGACATCATTCTTCCGGGAAAAGACGGTTTGGAGCTGACCGATCTCATTAAATCCGAATTCGATATCGACGTCATCGTCATGACCGGCTACAGCGGAGACTATTCCTACGAGGAAGCCATCCAGAAGGGCGCCAGCGATTTCGTCTTCAAACCGGTCCGTTTCGAGGAACTGCTCTTGCGGCTCAAGCGGGTGCTCAAGGAACGGCGCCTGACCCGGGAGCGGGGCCGGATGCTCGACAAACTTCAGAATCTGGCCATCACCGACGGGCTCACGAAACTATACAATTCCCGCCATTTTTTCAAGCAAGTCGAGATGGAGCTCGGCCGCTGCAAACGCTACGGGCACTGCCTGTCCCTGTTGCTCCTCGATATCGACCATTTCAAGCACTACAACGACACCTTCGGTCATCTGCAAGGCGACAAGGTGCTGCTTCGGCTGGGCGGTCTCATTAAAAACTGCCTGCGCACCATGGATTCCGCCTACCGTTACGGCGGCGAAGAATTCACCATCCTCTTGCCCGAAACCACCGGCGAGGAAGCCTTGATCGTGGCCCACCGCCTGCGAAGCGCGGTGGAAGTGGAAAGTTTCGTTCCGGAACCCGATATCCGGATTCAGGTGACCATCAGCATCGGGGTCACCGAGCACATCATCGGCGAAGGCATGAACGCCTTCATTCAGCGAGCCGATCAGGCCATGTACCTATCCAAGGAAAAGGGACGCAACAGAGTCTCCGTGCTTCTCAAATAACCACCCCACCCGATTGCCGATTCATCATGCTTCCGCTTATGTTTCTCGACAGACCCTCCGATGCCCAAGTCCAGGACATCCTCGCCCTTTACCGGGGCGAAGGGTGGTGGTTTGAAGACGCGGTGCCGGAGCGGGACCCGCCCCTGATCCGGCGGATCGTCTTGGGCAGTCACTGTTTTGCCGCCGTTCTCGACGGCGACCGGATCATCGGCATGGGCCGGGCCATCAGCGATCGCGTGAGCGACGCCTACATCCAGGACGTGGTGGTCCGCGGCGATCGCCGCGGCCAGGGGCTCGGTCATCGGATCGTCGCGGCCCTGCGGGACCGGCTGCGGGCCGACGGGCTGACATGGATCGGCCTGATCGCCGAGCGGGACACGTCTGAATTTTACTTCCGCCTCGGATTTCGCACCATGGCGGGTGCAACCCCATTACTATTTGACCCATGATACTCGAACCGATCACTTTCAAAGACTATCGCCGGCTATTGCCTTTTTTCGATAATCAACGCTACCGATTGTGCAGTTACAGCCTGCCGTCCATCATTGCCTGGTCAAACGACAACTACCGGCCGTATGCCGCCGTCAACGGAGAATCCGTAATCATCGCCGCGGAATTTTCCATTGACGTGGAAAAACGCCACCTGATCCTGCCGGTGTCGCCCACTGCCGAGCATTCGCCCGAAGACCTCGCCGCCCTGTGCGAGGCCACGGGTTATGCGTGTTGCTGGTTCGTTCCGGCCGGTTACATCAAGACATGGGGCCGCGATCGGGTGGCCCGGCTTTTCGATGTGCAGCTGCAGACCGAATACATCGATTACGTTTACAACAGCCGGGATCTCGCCGACCTGAAAGGGAATAAGTACGCCAAAAAGCGAAACCTGATCAAACAATTCGAGCGGCGATACGTGGAACCGGGGCGCGTGACGGTCGAGCCGATCCGACCGAAAAACGTGCCCGAGTGCCTGGTGTTTCTCGAGCGCTGGTGCGAGGCGATGGACTGCGGTGACGACGTCCGAAACGACCTGGCCTGCGAGAAGATCGCCGCCATCCATACCCTGAACCACATCGCGGACATCGAGGCCCGGGGCCTGCTGTTGCGCATCGATGGCGCGGTCTGCGGTTTCGGCATGGGCGCGGGGCTCACCGCCGACATGGGGGTGCTCAATTTCGAAAAGGCCTATCCCGACATCAAGGGACTCTACCAGTACCTGGATCGCACCCTGGCACGGGTGCTGTTTTCCGACTATGCCTTCATCAACAAGGAAAGCGACATGGGCACGCCGGGACTGGCCAAAGCAAAAAAATCCTATCACCCCGTGGAGTTGGTGGACTCGTTCATGCTGGTGCGCAAATAGTACTTTACCGCTGCCCCGGCCGGGCGAGAATGTTCACGGTGAGGTAGAGGTCTCCCCTGCCGCCGTCCGGGCCGGGGTTGCCCAGACCCCGCAGCCGCAGGCGGGTGCCCTGGTTGACGCCCGGAGGGATCTTGACGCGGATGAGCCGGCGGCGGAACCCGTGGGGCATGTTGACCAGTTTTTGCGTCCCGATAAAGGATTCGTAGGGGGTCAGGTCGATCGTGCCGAAGAGGTGTTGGCCATCGGGGACCGTGCTCGGCCGCACCATCTGGAGCCGATCGGTGCGGCGCTTTTCGGTGGCCTTGCGAAGCGTTCCCGTCAATCCCGATGACGGTACCCGGCCGATCAGTTTCAGCAGCACCATGCCGAAGAGAAATCCGCCGATATGGGCCCACCAGGCCACCCCGACGACACCGGCGCCGCCGGAGGCATTGAAGACCTGGATCAGGAACCAGACCACCAGGAAAAAAAAGGCCGGGATTTCGACAAACCACGGAAAGATGAAGATGGGGATCAGGGTGAGGACCTTGGCCTTGGGGTGAAGCAGAAAATAGGCCCCCATGACGCCGGCGATGGCGCCGCTTGCGCCGATCACCGGGGCGTTGGAACCGCTGTTGACCAGGATGTGGCTGATACCGGACACAACGCCGCAGACCAGGTAGAAAAACAGGTAGCGAACGGGTCCGAAATGATCCTCCACGTTGTCCCCGAAAATGAAAAGGAACCACATGTTGCCGAGGATGTGCAGGAAGCCGCCGTGGATGAACATGAAGGAGAGGAAGGAAAACGCCTGCTGGCCGAGGCTGAATTGCCGGGCGATCTCGGCGACGGTGTAGCGGGCCGGTACCAGGCCGTAAAGGTAGAAATAGCGGTTCGAGCCGCCGCCATGGGCGAGCTGGAGCAGAAACACCACGACGTTGATGGCGATCAGGGCATTGTTGACGATCGGGACGTTTCGCGTCGACTGGTTGTCGCGGATGGGGAACATCGGTTTCCGATCATTGCCCCTTCGGTCCGAGACGCATGCTGATGTCCACGGCCTTGGCCTGGTGGGTCAAGGCCCCCGCCGAGATGAGATCCGCCCCCAGATCGACCCGGGACGGAAGCCGCTCCAGGGTCACGTGTCCGGAACTTTCCACCAGCGCCCGGTGATCGATCCGGTGCACGGCCCGGCGGATTTCCTCCGGCGTCATGTTGTCCAGGAGGATCACGTCGGCCCCGGCCCCCAGGGCTTCGTCGATCTCGGCCGTGGTGGTGACTTCCACTTCGATCCGCACGAGGTGGTGGGCTTTTTGGCGGGCCGCGGCCACGGCCCGGGCCACACCACCGCAAGCGGCGATGTGGTTGTCCTTGATCAGGATGCCGTCGTAGAGGCCCATCCGGTGGTTCACCGCGCCGCCGATGCGTACGGCGTATTTTTCCAGCAGTCGCCAGCCCGGGGTGGTCTTGCGGGTGTCCACGAGCCGCACCGGTTTTCCGGCCGCGGCCCGGGCCCAGACCCGCACATGGGTCGCGATGCCCGAAAGACGTTGGAGAAAATTAAGCGCCGTGCGCTCGGCCTTCAGGAGAGCGGCCATCCGGCCTTCGACGGTGATCAACAC
>JBJKPT010000121.1:0-6130 GCA_046706045.1 Desulfobacterales bacterium | reverse complement strand
CACTGATTGGCGCATACGGTGCACCCGGTGCAGGTTTCGGGGTCGATTTCATAGTGAAACAGCGGCTTGCAAACCCCGGCCGGGCATTTCTTTTCGTTGATGTGCTGCTCGTACTCGTTTCGAAAATTGAGAATCGTGGTCAGCACGGGGTTGGGCGCCGAGGTGCCCAGGCCGCAGAGGGAGAATTTTTCCATCAAGATGCCGAGTTCTTCGAGCAGTTCGATATCCCCCTGTTTCCCGTCTCCGGCGCAGATACGGGTGAGAATCTCGAGCATCTGCTTGAGCCCCTCCCGGCACGGGTTGCACTGTCCGCAGGATTCCTCCTTGAGAAAATCCACGAAATACCGGGCCAGGTCCACCATGCAGGTGTCCTGATCCATGACGATCATTCCGCCGGATCCCATGATGGAGCCGACCTCGGCCAGACGCTGGTAGTCAACCGGGAGATCGAGAAAGCGCTCGGGGATGCATCCGCCCGAGGGGCCGCCGGTCTGCACGGCCTTGAACTTTTTTTTCTTCGGCACCCCGCCGCCGATATCAAAGACGATATCGCGAAGGGATACGCCCATGGGCACCTCGACCAGGCCGGTGTTGGTGATTTTGCCCACCAGGCTGAAGACCTTCGTCCCCTTGCTGTGATCGGTGCCCATTCCGGCAAACCAGCCGGCGCCCTTGAGGATGATCGCCGGGACGTTGGCATAGGTCTCCACGTTGTTGAGGTTCGAGGGGCCGTCGCGGAAGCCCTTTTCCACGGTGTGGACGTACTTGGCCCGGGGTCTGCCGACCGTCCCCTCGAGGGAGGCCATCAGCGCCGTGGATTCGCCGCAGACAAAGGCGCCGGCGCCGGTGGAGATTTTGACGTGAAAGGAAAAATCGGTGCCGGCGATATTGTCTCCGAGAAGCCCGTATGCTTCCGCCTGGCGAATGGCCGTGACCAGGCGCTTGACCGCCAGGGGGTATTCGTTGCGCACGTAGATAAAGCCCTGGCTCGATCCGATGGCCACCGCGGCGATGAGCATCCCCTCGATGATGCTGTGGGGATCGCCCTCGAGAATGCTGCGGTCCATATAAGCGCCCGGGTCGCCCTCGTCCGCATTGCAGATGATGTATCGCGGCCCGTCGTGCTTGGCGCAGGTTGCCCACTTGATGCCGGTCGGAAACCCGCCGCCGCCGCGTCCCCGAAGTCCCGAGGCCTTGATTTCCTGGAGAATTCCTTCGGGCGTCATCTCCTTGAGGGCCTGGATAAACGCCATGTAGCCTTTTTTGGCGATGTATTCGTCAATGGCCCCCGGGTCGATGTACCCGCAGTTTCGCATGGCCACCTTGACCTGCTTGCTGTAGAAGGGGATGTCTTCGAGAACGGGCAGGCCCTCGATCGGTGCCTGACCGGCCAGGGGGTTTTCCCGGTCGTCATCCAGCAGGGTACGCGGATCGCGCATCTGTCCAAGCACCCTTTTTTTATCGTATTTTCCCGCCTTGTAGCCCTCAATGACATCAAGGATGCGACCGGCGGTGATTTTTTTGTAGAGCACGCGGGGGGCGCCGCCGCTATAGATTTCCACCAGGGGTTCCTGCTCGCAAAACCCGATGCAGCCGGTCTTGCAGTTCTTGATGCCGTTGTCGGCCGAATAGGCTTCGACCGCCTTGTCGTAGGCGGCCTGGGCGCCGGCGGCGATGCCGCAGGAGGCCATGCCGATATTGACCTTGATGCCTCCGGGGGAATCGAGGTCCCCGCCGCAGTCCCGGCGGATGTTCTCTAAGTCCTTAATAGACTGGATTTTCATTATGGTCGCCTCTTGATCATTCTATTCGTATTGATCGAGTACCTCGGTAACCTTGTCCGTTTCGATGCGCCCGTGGGTGTCCTCGTTGATTTTGACCACGGGGCCAAGGCTGCAGCAGCCGATGCAACGGACGGATTCGAGGGTGAAGCGCTTGTCTTCGGTGGTCTGTCCGTCGTGGATGCCGAGGGTTTCGATGATCCGTTCGTGGACCCGCTCGCCGCCGCGGACATGGCAGGCGGTGCCGAGGCAAACGGAAATGATGTTTCGTCCCCGGGGTTCCAGGCTGAAGGAGCTGTAGAAGGTGGCGACCCCGTAAAGCCGGCTCAGCGGAATGCCGATCATCGTGGACAGGTAGGTGAGCGCGGCCTTGGGAAGATAATTGTATTCTCTCTGGATGGCCTGGAGAATCATGATGAGGTTTTCCGGATCCCTGCCGTATTCCTCTTCGATGATTCGATCGAGAGCCATGTAATCGATTTCATCGGTGTGGGCGGTTTCCAGCGTACCGTGGTTGTTCATATGCCGATCTCCGCAAACGTTGAATAAAAAAAGCACCGGGACCCCTGCCGACAGGGGCCTACCCGACTGCCGCCTGCTGCTGCACGACGGGGCAGTTTTCGACGCAGGCGCCGCACCCGGTGCAGCGGTCTTCGATGATGCTGCGGGCGCGCCGTTTGATTTTAACCAGAAATTTTCCCGGTTTCCCCTCCACAGATTCAAGATCCGAATAAGTAATCAGTTCGATATTCAAGTGCCGGCCGACCTCGACCAGTTTTGGCGAGATAATTCACATGGCACAGTCGTTTGTGGGAAAGGTCTTATCGAGCTGGGACATGACCCCGCCGATCGAGGGGGATTTTTCAAGGAGGTACACGTAATACCCGGCGTTGGCCAGGTCGAGCGCGGACTGCATGCCGGCGATTCCGCCGCCCACAACGAGAACCGAGCCGATGACATCTTGTTTGGCCATGTTACACTCCCAATCACTAAAATGGTGAATTATATTAAACACATAATCGAAAGCGCGCACTGAATTCCGCAACAAGAAAGGCATGTAAACATCATTGTCCTTCGATGTCAATAGGATTTCATTCCATTAATGGGATATGGTTCATAAACAAGGGGCGGGTGGAAGGGGCGGCAAGGACGGGAGGGAAGGAAGGGAAAAAAGCCATCGGCGCCGGGCAGGGGGAAAAATCGGCGCCGATGGGCAACGCTCGCCGGGAGGGGGGCCGGGAGGCGGCCGCTCCGTCAGGCGGCAAGCCGAAGCGCGCTTTCCGCGGCGCTTCGGATTTCATTGGGGGTGAAGGGCTTGGGCAGGTAGGCCACCGCCCCCATCCGGGCGCATTCCACCGCCGTTTCGATGCTGGCATACCCCGTGATGATGATCACCCGGGCGTCGGGTTGCTCCCGGCCGATGGCCGCGAGCAGATCCAGCCCCGTGACCCCGGGAATACGCAGATCGAGAAGGATCAGCCGGTAGGTGCGCCGCGAGATCCGCTCCAGGGCCTCGTTCAGGGTCACGGCCTGGTCCACCTGGAAGTTGTTTTTGGAAAGAATCTTTCGAATGTTGCGGTTGACCGTCACCTCGTCGTCGATGACCAGTACGTCGCCGGCGGTGCGCGCCGTCGCCGCTTCAATCCGTGAGATCCGGTCCTTGAGCTCTTCGTAGGGCACCTGCAGCGTGTCTTCGCGGACCAAGGCCTGCACATAGCCGGGACCGGTCGCGGCCGCCACTTCGTCATAGTCAAACGGCATGTCCACCCCGATCAGGCGCCGGGCATCGAAGGCGGCGGCGGCCGCCCGCTTTTCCTTGGCTTGCCGGGGGCATTCCTGGGATTTTGTGCCGACCTTGCAGGTGGCTCCTAATTTTTTAAAGATGTCGCAGACCATGCCCCCGACTTCGCAGAAATTTTCCGGGGGCCGGCTGCTCGTGATCTCGATGGCGGGCATGTCCGAACGCGAGAGCCGGTCGGCATACGCTTCGCCGGCGACCTCGGCCACCGCCTCGCGGTCAAAGGGGATGTCGACATCGATGACATCCCGTTTGCCGGGGGCCTTTTCCGAGACCCGCTGCTTGAGGGTCTCATAGGGCAGAAACGACAGCCCGCCGGCTCCGAGGTTGTGCAGGTATTCCGGTCCGGTGACCGCGGCGACCTCCTGGTAGTTGAAGGGCTGGTCGATGCCAATCAGGCTCTTGACGTCGGTCGCCGATTTCAGCTCCGCCGCCCGCTTTTCCTTGGCTTGCCGGGGGCATTCCTGGGATTTTGTGCCGGCCTTGCAGGTGGCTCCGAGCTTTTTGAAGATGTCGCAGACCATGGCCCCGACCTCGCAGTAGTTCTCCAGGTTTTCCGGGAGACGGACTTCCACCACCGGCATGTCCGAGGGACCGAGCATGTCGACATAGTCCTGGCCGGCGGCCTCGGCCACATCCTGCCGGTCAAACGGGATGTCCACGTCGATGGGAACCGCCGCCCGCTCCCGGGCGGTTGTTTTCACTTCGCTGAGTTCTCCGGAAAGCGCCTTTTCCACCGTGGTCCGAAGCTCATTGGGGGTAAAGGGTTTCGACAGGTAGTCCAAGGCGCCCAGGCGAATGGCGCTGACCGCCGTGTCCGTGGCGGCATAGGCGGTCATCATGACGGCCTTTGTCAGGGGCCAGTTCTCCTTGATGAGCCGGAGCAGCTCCAGGCCGTTCATTCCGGGCATGACGATGTCCGAAATCACCAGGGAAAAGGCGTCCCGGGCCATTTTCTCAAGGGCTTCTTCGGCGCTTTGGGCATGGACCACCGTGAAGTTGTTTCGGGTCAGGATCTTCGCCACGTTTTCGCAGATCCGCTTTTCGTCGTCGACCACCATGATTTTTGCCGCGGTTTCCATCGTGTTCTCCCTCCCGTTGCCATCGGTTAAGTGTCGGGCCTGAGGCTTGTGCGGTTTTTCCATCTCGGGGAGAGCACATTGCGTGCCGGAATGGGAGAAAGGCTTATTTAATTGAAATAATTAAATATAGTTGTTTGCCTTCCTTAAGGGGAATCGGAAAGTGTCTATTTTCGGCATACGGCGTGGCGTCCGGTGCCGGCGCGAAGCTGCCCGTGGGGAAAATGACAACCATTTGATATCATAAGGATAAGAAATCATGCCCCGGCGGTGAAAAGGACCGGGCGGCACGTATAAATCAAATATACGCTGTATGCCGCCGGCTCCGGCAAGCCGCCGTGCGGATCAGGACGCGCCGTCGGGGGAGCGGCGGGGCGGGCGGATATGGTGCTTTTTCATGAGGTTCTGAAAATTGGTGCGTTGGAGGCCGGTGGCGGCGGCGGCACGCGTGACGTTCCAGTCGTTTTGAATCAGGGCGTTGAGAATAAAGTTTTTTTCCACGGGAATGATGGCCTGCCGCCGGATCTCGTTTTTCAGCCGCTTGAGTTCCTCGTTCGTTTGGGGCACCGCATCGCTTAGGGACTGGAGCCGATCGGAAAAGGGAAGATCGCCGGGGGAAATCCGGTCGCTCTCGCAGAGAATCACGGCCCGCTCGATGACGTTTCTCAGCTGGCGCACGTTCCCCGGCCAGTCGTGGCCGGTGAGCAGGGCACCGGCCTCGTTGTCAAAGCCGGTGATGTGTTTTTCCGCATCCCGGTTGAAGCGGCCGAGAAAATGATAAGCGATGGGAAGAATATCCTCCCGGCGGTCGCGAAGGGGGGGGAGCAGGATCGGATAGACGAAAATGCGGTAGTAAAAGTCCTGGCGGAAGGTGCCGGCGCCGACCATCTCCTGAATCTGCTGGTTGGTGGCAAAAACGAGGCGGATATCGACCCGTTCCGGCTCGGTGGCGCCAAGCGGAAGAAATTCCCGTGTTTCGAGAAATCGCAGCAGTTTGGCTTGAACCTCCAGGGAGATGTTGCCGATTTCATCGAGAAAGACCGTGCCGGTGTCGGTTCGCCTGAAGATTCCCTCCCGGTCCTGGTCCGCCCCGGTGAAGGCCCCTTTGCGAACGCCGAACAGTTCGCTTTCGAGCAGATTTCCCGAAAGGGTTCCGCAGTCGAGGGCGAAAAATACACGGTCGCGCCGCTTGCTGTTGGCGTGAATGGCCCGGGCGATCAGCTCCTTGCCGGTGCCGCTTTCCCCGCAGATCAGCACCGTGGCATCGGTGGGGGCCACCTTTCGGACCATCTCGATCACTTTCCGAATCCGCGGGCTGTTGCCGATGAGTTGGTGGGAGACGGCCCGGCCGTCCGGCGGCAGGGTGCTCAGGGCCCGATTTTGAACGCGGGTGTTTCGCTCCGCCAACGCCTGGTGCACCACGGCCCGGAGCTCCTCCGGGGTAAAGGGTTTGGGCAGGTAGTCAAAGGCGC
>JBJKPT010000120.1:0-5624 GCA_046706045.1 Desulfobacterales bacterium | reverse complement strand
ACCAGCGGATTGGTCGATGACGCAATCCAGAAAAGGGATCAGTCCGTCGCCACCTTCCAGGGAAAAGCGGGTCACGCCGACGTATTTTTTGTTGAGAAACTGTTCGAACAGGGCGGCCTGTTGCAGTTTTTCCAGAATCCGGCGCCGGGTTTTCGCATCGAGGTCAGGCCGGTTGCGGGTTGGTTCCATGCGCTGGATGAGCCATCGGCGCTCGTCGGGGTCCTGCAGGTGCATGTACTCGACACCGACGGATCGGCAATAGGTCTCGCGCAACGCCGCGATGATCGTTTTCAATGGGGCCGAAGCGGCGTCGGTGACGAGATCGGTGATAAAGGGCCGGTTCATATCCGAGGCAGCAAGCCCGAACACCCCAAGGTCCAGAAGCGGATGGTGGGTCGGACAACTGGTCAAAGGATCCATGCAGGCCAAGAGATGCCCCAGGTCTCGGTATCCGTAAATCAGGGCCTCGACTCGGGCTTGGTCGGCTCCGCCGGCCGGGACTGCGGCCGGAACCGTCGACGTTGCGGATCCGGCCGACTTCGGCGTGCGATCGCGGGCGAGGTCAAACCCTTGGAAAAAAAATTGCCAATCCCGGGGAACGGACTCGGGATCCGAACGATAACGGGCATATTCGGCATCGATGTAGTCGATGTTCAAGGTTTCGGGCAGTTTCATCAAATGCTCTTCCTCATCGGTTTGCGGGTGCCCGGCGGTGCAATGCGGTGGCCGCTGCCGGTCGGATGCCGATCTTCTGAGTCGATGACGGCGGCGCGAAAACGGAATGGTTGCCGGCATGGAAGGGCATGGGGAAGGGCCGGATGCCGGGTTCGGCACACTTCCCCCGGATCGGCAGGCGCGGGAGCGTCGCGCCGCGCCATCCGAATTGAGATCAATGCGATTCAATTTATCCATAGGCATTTGCGGTGTCAACCGTGTCGGAATCGGCGGTCCGGAGAACCCAACCGGTCCTTTACCCGCCTGCCGGGCGCCCTTTGTTTATCGAGGGGAGGTGGACCGATTGTCTACCGAAAACGAAGCGTCGACCATCCACACCCTATCACCAAGGGATGGAACAGCGCATGCGGTCGCCGGCCCCGGCCTTATTCCCCGCCCGCCGCCACGATGCCCTCACCCGTCACGAACAGGAATTCATGCACCTTAAAAAATAGAACCACCCATCTATGGACCGACCCCCTTTGAGACCTTATGTTAAAAGATATTCGGTTCTTTTAGAAACTACTTGCTCATTTTCTTGCATCGATCCGATAGACGCGTTCCGACAGGCGCTTGAGCGTTCCGCCCGGATGAATTCCCGGCTAACCCGCTCCGCCGACGGATGTCCCCGCCCGACTCCCAACACCCCCCGTCGGCGGAAGCGACCGAATCATTACCTCAACGCCGCCCATCCGGTTCGAAGCGTCCAACGGGCCGAGAACCGGGAAGTCTGCTGCGCTGCCGGCAGGCGGGACGGCCAAAAGATCAACCGCCCCTGGCGTTCCATTGCCCGGACGGCCCGCAGACGGCGTAACCGCCCGGAAAAGGATGCAGGCAAGGAGACGGCTGCCGTCCTGGTGCGGCTTTCAACGGATGGCCCGTCCGGGCGCACAGGGGTTTCCCAGCGGGAGGATGGTTGTCCGTCCTCGGGCATTTCCGAGAACGGGATATCGGGAGGGTGCATGAACAAGCCATCTCTTTTGCTCGTTGAAACGAAGCGCCCCATGCTGTCGGGGAGGCCCGGCGGCGCCCTCCGGGAGGTTCGCCGCGCGTTGCGGGAACCGGTGATGGTGGTGAAATCCCGTCGTTT
Source organism: Desulfobacterales bacterium (assembly GCA_046706045.1). Lineage (GTDB taxonomy): Bacteria > Desulfobacterota > Desulfobacteria > Desulfobacterales > JBDRRP01 > JBJKPT01. Next base: position 3,820 of record JBJKPT010000120.1, on the reverse strand, counting down.
CCCGGAGCGGCGCGCACACAAACGGTTTCCCGCCCGAGTGGGGACCATCGCCATTCTACGCCCCGCCGAGAGCCGCCTGGGATCGATCATCGGAAAGACCTTGGGCGATATCGCCGTGGCCGTATTTCGTTTTCGGCCCGTCAAGCTGGGGCCCATCATAAACATCAGCGAGGGTGGGCTCTCTTTTCGGTACACCCGGACGGAGCATGATGAAGGCGGAGACGTTGCGATAGACGTCCTGATCGCCGAACACGGCTTTCATCTAGAGGGCCTCGCTTTCGACGTCGTTTCCGACACCCGCGTCACGGAGGATTTCGACCCCACACCCATAGGGGCGCTGGCGGTTCGATTTCGCGATCTGACCGAAGTGCAGCGACGGTGGCTGCACCATTTTCTCGCTCACCACACCGTTTCACCGGCCTGAGGGGCCCCGGAACCGACGCGATGCCGCCTTTTTCCACCGTCCGGCGCCGCAAACGCTCGTGGCCACCTGCCCCTTCGGGCAGAAAAGGAGCGCTCATGCTTACCCAGAACCGATCCGTGCCTCAACTGGTCGAAGAGCAGGTCCGAAAATGGCAGAAATCCCATGCAAACGAAACCCCACCGGGTGGTGCCGACCCGGTCATCACCATCTCCCGCGAACCGGGCAGTGGGGGCCGCCTGGTGGCCCAGGGCATCGCGGAAAAACTCGGCTACGATCTGTTCCACCAGGAAGTGCTTCACGAGATGGCCGAAAGTGCCCACGTAAGCACCACGCTGTTGCGCACCCTGGATGAACACGGGGTGTCGGTGCTGGACGAATGGATCGCCTCGCTGGTCGACCTCCATCACCTGTGGCCGGACCAGTACCTGCGGCATCTCATGCGGGTGATCGGTACCATCGGCAAACACGGCCGGGCCGTGCTCGTGGGCCGGGGTGCCAATTTCGTGCTTCCGCCGGAACGCCGATTGCGGGTGCGGGTCATCGCGCCGCGGGCCGATCGGATCCGCCATGTCCAGAAAGCCTTCGATATCTCTATCCAGGAGGCCGAACGTCGCATCAACCAGACCGAGTCCGATCGCCGGGCATTCATCCGCAAGTATTTCAATGCGGACATCACCGATTCGTACCACTACGACCTGATCATCAATACCGGAATCCTTACGATCGAAACGGCCGTGGACGCTGTCGCGGCCGCCGTGAGCGATTATGCGACCCAGATAAAACGCGTGGCGTGATTGCACCTGCCGCTGGCAAGGAGCATCGTTTTCAACGCTCTTTCGCGGAGACCACCCAAACGATTCAAGCCAGGAAAGGACACCAAAAAAAGAATGAAAATCGAACGGATCATGGTGCCGGTGGATGGATCGGATTCATCCCGGCGAGCTGCGGAATACGCAGCCGCGCTGGCCAAAAGCATCGGGGCGCGGGTCATGGTGCTCCACTGCCGCAAACCGCTTCCCGTGATATTGGGGGAACCGTATTTTCAGGCCGCCTACAACAAAATCATGGAATACGTCCGGCAATTGATGGTTCCTTACCTGGAATTATTCGAAGATGCCGGGGTTCCGTGCGTCGAGCGGATTCTCGAGGGCGCTGCCCATGAAATGATCGTGGAAGCGGCCCGGACCGAAAAGAGCGATCTCATCGTCATGGGAAGTCGCGGACGGACGGATTTTCAGGGAATGCTTTTGGGCAGCGTCACCCACCGGGTGCTGCATTCCGCACCCTGCCCGGTGTTGGTGATTCGGTAGCCACGTCGCAAGGGCGCGGAAATTTTGAATGACGCCATGGCCGACGTGGTTATCCCGGACGATGACGGCGGTGCCATCGGATGCCACCGGGGGGATGCCGGCGGATTCGCGATACCGCTTTTTTTTTAAAATTTCTATTTTCCGAAATGCTTCCGGATCGAATAATCGAGATCGTGGCTCGCGCCCGTCCTTGACATTGCCCGCCGATCCTTACACCATGAAAGGCGCAGGCAAGGAGAGCGATCCATGAAATCGATCCGGTTAAGCTTTGAAAACCATGCCGGCACGACCCTTGCCGGACGGTTGGACATGCCGGGTGAAGAAATTCCCGAAACCGTGGCATTGTTTGCCCACTGCTTTACCTGCAGCAAGGATTTCAAGGCAGTGGCGCATATCGGCCGAGCCTTGACCGACGCGGGAATGGCCGTATTCCGATTCGATTTTACCGGCCTGGGGGAAAGCCTCGGGGCATTTGCCGACACCACGTTTTCTTCCAACGTCAACGACCTGGTGGCCGCGGCCGGGTTTCTCGAACGCGAATACCGGGCCCCTGTGCTCCTGATCGGCCACAGTCTGGGAGGGGCTGCCGTGCTGCAGGCCGCCCGGCGCATCCCGGCCTCCCGGGCCGTGGTGACCATCGGCGCGCCGGCCGATCCCGGCCACGTGATGCGGCACATGGAAACCGCCCGGCAGCAGTTTGAAAAAACGGGCGAAGCCGATGTGATGTTGGCCGGACGGCGAATCCGCTTGAAAAAAACTTTCCTGGACGATCTGAACGGCCGGTCCATGGCCGATACGATCCAGCACCTCAACCGTGCCCTGTTGATCCTGCACTCGCCCCTGGATGAAGTGGTGGGCATCGAAAACGCCGCCGCCATTTTCGCTGCCGCACGGCATCCGAAAAGTTTCCTTTGCCTCGACCGGGCCGACCACCTGTTGACCGATCGGGCCGACTCCCGCTATGCCGGCCAAATGATCGCGGCCTGGGCGGCCCGATATACCGGCACTTCAATAGAGATGGGCAAATGAAAATCTATACCGGCAGTGGCGACAAGGGAAATACGAGCCTTTTCAGCGGGGAGCGGATCAGCAAGGCCGAGCCTCGGATCGATGCTTACGGCGACCTGGATGAACTCAACGCCGTCATGGGCCTTTTCATCGCCAGACTGCCTGCAACGGGCGATGATGCATTAAAAAAAGAACTCGTAGCCATTCAGGCCGACCTCATGGACGTCGGCGCGGTGCTGGCCACGACACCGGATTCGCCCATGCGAGAGAGCCTCCACGGTCTGGCGCCAAATGCAGCAACCGGGTTGGAACGGGCCATTGACCGGATGAGCGCGGTGCTTCCACCCCTTCAAAGCTTTATCCTTCCGGGCGGCCACGAGGCCTCGGCCCTGGCCCACGTGGCCCGTACGGTCTGCCGCCGGGTCGAACGCCGGGTGGTCCGGCTGCACCGGGGAGAAGCCGCCGGAAATCGCGGCATGGAGGCCGTTCTGGTCTACCTCAACCGGCTATCGGACTACTTTTTCGTGGTGGCCCGGCATGTAAATCATCTCACCGGCACGAGCGAGATTGCATGGCGGGGCCGCGAAACGACCCCATGAGCCGCCCGCGCGATGAAACCCGGGTTCTGGAGCGGATAGCCCTGACCTCGACCGTGACCCACGTGCGCCTGGCGCGACCGGCGGGGTTTTCCTTTTTCCCTGGCCAGCGGGTCCGGATCGGGATCGGTGAAGCGGAGCGGGATTACTCCATCGCTTCGGGCCCTGAAGAACCGGAACTTGCGCTCTGCGTCCGAATCTTTGACGGCGGTGCCGTTTCACCGGCACTGTGCACCGACACCGCCCTTCGCCGGGTGCGGATTGCCGGCCCTTTCGGCCATTTTCAGTTTCGGCCTTCCGCGCGTCCGGCCCTGTTTGTGGCCTCAGGCACGGGCATCGCGCCGTTCCGGTCCATGGCGCGTGCCGGCATCCGGGCGCGGTTGCTTCTTTTCGGCGCACGCGCGGCGGAAGCCTGCCATTACCGCGAGGAACTGTTTGGGGCGGCCGAAACCGTTGTTTTCTGCTTGAGTGGCGGAGCCATG
>JBJKPT010000119.1:0-3165 GCA_046706045.1 Desulfobacterales bacterium | reverse complement strand
CAACATCCGAGGAAATTGCCTGTAAATCCGGCAGTTGGACCAAATCGTGCGCCCCCCGGCGGCCCTGCGGCAAGAGCTCGCGGGCCGGCATCGAACACCGGCATCGCGGCCATGGTTTTTGTTCGGGCCGGCATTCCGAAAAGACCCGCCCATGGCGGGGCATCTTGACCTCAACCGGTGGAGCCTTTAAGATGCGGCATTGATCCGGCGAGGCAAAATCTTTTTTGACTCCGCCCCATGCCGACAACCCCGCCGTTTTTCCGGAAAGCGCCATGTCGAACGCCAGTGTTTCCGACCCCGCGGCAGCCGAGGCCACCGCACGATGGCTTCGCCGGCAGGTCGCCGATGCCCCGCGGGTGGGCATTCTCACCGGCACCGGTCTGGGGGATGCGACCGGCGCCCTTTCGATCCACCGTCGCATCCCCTATTCGGAGATTCCCCGATTTCCCGTCTCCACGGTCCAGAGCCACCCGGGCGGCCTGATTTTCGGAGAGCTTGCGGGCATCGGGGTCATGGTCATGCAGGGGCGGGTCCACCTCTACGAAGGGTATCCGCCGGCGCGTGTCGTCTTTCCCATCCGCGTGATGCGGGCCATGGGCGTTTCCATCCTCATCGTATCCAACGCCGCCGGCGGCCTCAACCCGGACTACCGGCCGGGCGATCTCATGATCCTCACCGACCACATCAACCTGACCGGTCAAAACCCGCTCACCGGAGCCAATGACGAAGCCTTCGGCCCCCGGTTTCCGGACATGATCCAGGCCTACGACCCCTTGCTCGGCCGGGCGGCGGCCCAGGCCATGCCGGCCGCTTCGCGCGGCCGGTTGCGCCGCGGGGTCTACGCGGGGCTTTCCGGTCCGTCCCTGGAAACGCCGGCGGAGGTCCGCTACCTGCGCACCATCGGCGCGGATGCCGTGGGCTTTTCCACGGTGATGGAGGTCATTGCCGCGGTCCATGCCGGCATGCGGGTTCTGGGGCTTTCGGTGATCACCAACGTCCACGATCCGGATCATCCCCGGCCGACCTCCGTCGCCGGCGTGATCGAGGTGGCCAATGCCGCAGCACCGGTCCTGGAAGCCATGATCCGCGGCGTGCTCCAGGGCCTGGAAAACGATGAGGGCCGGAACCCGTGACCCCGAAACCCCGGAATGAGGCGCCCATGATCGCCGATCTCATGCTGACCCATGCGCTCGTCGTCACCGTCAACCCGAATTTTGACATCGTCGAAAACGGCTATGTGGCCGTTTCCGGAGGCCGTATCGCTTCCGTGGGCGCCATGACCGATGCCGGCCGCCCGGAAACGGCGGCTTCCGTGATCGATGCGGCCGGCGGCATCGTGATGCCGGGTCTGGTGAATGCCCACACGCATCTGCCGATGACCCTGTTCCGGGGGCTCGCCGACGACCTTCCCCTGGATGTTTGGCTGAACGCGCACATGTTTCCGGCCGAGGCACGGCACATCCGGCCGGAATCCGCAGGGCTGGCGGCCCTGCTCGCCTGCGCCGAGATGCTGCGAAACGGCGTTACCACCTGCTGCGACGGGTACTTTCACGAAGATGCGGTGGCCCAAGCGGTCCGGAGCGCGGGGATCCGCGGGGTGCTGGGCCAGGGCGTCATCGATTTTCCGGCCCCGGGGGTCCCGGACCCGTCGGAAAACATCGCCACGGCCGCTGCCTACGTTCGCGCCTGGCAGGGACAAAGCCCGCGGATCACGCCGTCGGTTTTTTGCCACGCCCCCTACACCTGTTCGGCCGAGACGCTGGTACGGGCCAAGCAAACCGCCGTCGAACTGGGAGTGCTCTTTCAGATCCACGCCGCCGAAACCCGCACCGAACGGGAAAACTGCCTCGCCGCCCACGGCGAAAGCCCGGTGGCGTACCTTTCCGGGCTGGGCGTTCTTGACAAAGACACCCTGGTGGTCCATGCCGTATGGCTTGACACGGCCGATATCGAAATCCTCGCGAGGTCGGAAAGCGGTGTCGTCCACTGCCCGCAGAGCAACATGAAGCTTGCCGCCGGCGTCGCCCCGGTGCCGGCCATGCGCCGCGAAGGCATCCCGGTGGGCCTCGGCACGGATGGCGCGGCCAGCAACAACGATCTCGACCTCTTGGCCGAGGCGGCCACCGCGGCCCTGCTCCACAAGGTCCACACCCTGGATCCCACCGCCGTCGACGCGGCCACCGCCGTGCGCATGGCCACCATCGAAGGCGCCCGAGCCATCGGTCTGGGGGACGTCATCGGCAGCATCGAACCCGGCAAGGCCGCGGATCTGATCGTGATCGACACCCGGGCGCCGCATCTCGTGCCCCTCTACCACCCCGCCTCCCACCTCGTCTATGCGGCCCGGGGATCGGATGTGCGCCACGTGGTGATCGACGGCGAGATCCGGGTCCGGGACCGCCGGCTCACCGGGTTCGACCTCGACGCCGTCATGGCCGATGTGGCCGGATTGGCCGAAACGATCCGCAAAGACGGGCGGGCATCCCCCCGGTGACCGTTACTCGCCTTCGAACTCCGTCAAGGCGAAGACCTTGTGATCGCGGATTTTTTGGCGGCCGTTCAATTCGGGCAGCTCCACGATGAAGGCGCACTCCACGATCTCCCCGCCCATGGCCTCCACCAACTTGGTGGCGGCGTAGATGGTGCCGCCCGTGGCGATCAGGTCATCGACGATGAGCACCCTTTCGCCCGGGTGGATGGCCCCTTCGCTCATTTCCACGACGGCCGTGCCGTATTCCAGGCTGTATTCCTGGCTGATGGTTGCCGGCGGCAGCTTCCCTTTTTTGCGCACCGGCACGAATCCCACCCCGAGCCGATAGGCCAGGACCGCACCGAAGATGAACCCCCGGGCATCGATGCCGACCACCTTGTCGATGGCCACCCCCTTGTAGCGCTCGTAGAACTGATCGCAGCTCGCGCGAAACGCCTCGGCATCCTGCAACAGGGTGGTGATGTCACGGAACATCACCCCTTCGATGGGCCAGTGGGGCACGGTGCGGATCTTTTCCTTGATGTTCATGAGGAGCCTCCCGCGATTTGGGGAATGGCGTTTCGCAACAGGTTTTTGACCCGGCTGGCGTTTTCGTTGAAGACCTTGAGAATCTCCTCCCACGAAACCGGGGTCTCGTCGTCTTTCCAGCAGTCGTAATCCGTGGACATGGCGAC